>NZ_JBPQTP010000157.1:0-11748 GCF_051386395.1 Micromonospora sp. URMC 106 | reverse complement strand
CGGTTGGAGGTGTGGGTGGTTGGTGGCCCGCCGGGGGCGGTCGGGTGGACTGCGGCGGCTCGGGAAGTTTGACCGGGCGTTTCGTGGGGACCTGCTGCGCGACGCTTCTGCACCTCCTCCCGCGCGCCGTCCGCCGGCACGAGGGACGCGGCGGCGCGGCTCACCGGCCGCCGCGCGCAGGATTGACGGGCGGCGACTCCGGGCATACAGCGCGGTGATGATGAAAGGAGGACAGCATGGCTGACGTGGCGAACGCCCGCACATCCCGCACCGGGAGCGAGCCGTCCACCGCCGAGCTGGTGCAGCGGGCCACGGAGCAGGTCTCCCGCCTGGTCCGCGACGAGCTGGCCCTGGCCCGCGCGGAGCTGACCCAGAAGGGCAAGCACGCCGGCATCGGCATCGGCCTCTTCGGCGGCGGCGGGGCGCTGGCGCTCTACGGCCTGGGCGCCCTGGTCGCCACCGCGATCCTGCTGCTCGATCTGGTGCTGCCGGCCTGGGCGGCGGCCCTGATCGTCGCGGTGGTGCTCTTCGCGATGGCCGGCGTTCTCGCCCTGGTGGGCAAGAAGCAGGTCAGCCAGGCGGTCCCGCCGGTGCCGGCGGCCACGGTGCGCAGCGTCCGGGCGGACGTGGACACGGTCGCCGCCGCGGTGAAGGACAGGGGACGGGCATGACGACGGGCAACGGCCGGGGCAGCGGTGACACCGAGGCACTCCGGGAGGAGATCCGGCGGACCCGGGTCGAGCTGGGCGAGACCGTGGAGGCGCTGGCCGCCAAGGCCGACGTCAAGGCGCGCCTGAGGTCGTCGGCCGACCAGGCGAAGGAGCGGATGCGGGAGCAGGCCGCGCACACCGTGGCCCGGGTGCGCGGGCAGGCGGCACAGAAGGCCCAGCTCGCCCGCGGGCAGGCGCAGGAGAAGGGTGCGGTCGTCCGGCGCAACCCGACGCCGTTCGTCGCCCTCGCGGCCGGCGCGGTGGCCGCCGCGATCGTGCTGATGATCGTCCGGGGGAGGCGCAGGTGAGCAGGAGCATCGGGAAGGCCGCGTACAAGCCGGTCGGCGTGCTGATGGGCATCGCCGCCGGTACGGTCGCGGGCGTGATCTTCCGGCAGGTATGGAAGCTGACGGCGGGCGACGGCGAGGCGCCCAGCGCCACCGACGAGGACCGCGGCTGGGGCGAGGTCCTGGCCGCCGCGGCGTTGCAGGGCGCCATCTTCGCGGTCGTCCGGGCTGCCGTCGACCGGGGTGGCGCGGTGGGCGTACGCCGGTTCACGGGGAGCTGGCCGGACTGACCGGACAACGACGAAAGGCCCCCGCGCCGTGGCCACGGCGCGGGGGCCTTTCGCACGGGGGTAAGGGCCCGCCCAGCGGATCTTCGGCATCCGTCAGGTCACATGTCGAAGAAATTCGTCCGGTAGGCTGTGCAGAGTTTTCGCTACGTGGTTTGCTGTTCCACGCTGTTGAGAGATGGCGTGGGTTGAGTGAAGTCTCCTTCGTGGGGGCCGCCTCAGGCACCGCTGCTCGAAAACGGCCAATCGGCCGCACGGCGTGCTCGGCCGCCAGTTTTAGAAGGAGATACACATGGCGCAGGGAACCGTGAAGTGGTTCAACGCAGACAAGGGCTTCGGCTTCATCACCGTCGACGGCGGGGGTGCTGACGTGTTCGTCCACTTCTCGGCCATCCAGACCAGCGGCTACCGCACGCTGGAGGAGAACCAGCGGGTGGAGTTCGAGATCGCCCAGGGTCAGAAGGGTCCGCAGGCCGAGCAGGTCCGCCCCATCTGAGCAGTGCCGGTCGGCAGCCGCCGGCCAGTGGGTGATCCGGCGCCCGGATCACAGCGAAGCCCCGTATCCCGCCCGGGATGCGGGGCTTTCCGCGCGGCGGGACGCGATGCCGCGCGGCGGGACGCGGGAGCCGGGCGGGACGCGATCCGGGCGGCGGTCCCGCCGGAGGCCGGCCGGGGCTTTCCGCGCGGCGGGATGCCGGCGCCCGACGGCGCTCAGCGGCGCCTGCGGGCGCGCAGCCCGAACCAGAGCACGACCAGTCCGATCAGGATGACGACCGGCCCGAGGACCGCCCAGATCCGCTGGTCGGTCATCACGCTGCCCTCGACGTAGCCGAGGCCCTGCACCGTCCAGACCGCCCCGCCGACCACGGCGAGCAGCCCGAGCGTGAGCGGCAGCCAGCCCTTCATCGCGATTCCCCTCCGTCGATCCCCGCCCCGGTCGTGCCCTCCGCGACGCCCCGCCCCGTCGGCCCGCCCGCCGGGCGCTGGTATTCCCGTCCACCCGCTCCGCTACCCGCGGTCCCGCCCGGACCGGGGGACCGGTCCGGCGGTTCGAGGCGTACCGCCGGGCTCACCGCCGGTCGTGCGCCGGCGATCCGCCCGGCGTGCCGCCGGTGGCCGCCCGGCTCACCACCGGTCGTGCACTCGCGGCCGGACCAGCTCGTCGTAGACCGCCGCCACCGCCGCGCGCTCCCCTTCGGACAGCGGCGCCTGGTCGGCCACGGCGGCGTTGCCCCGGGCCTGGGCGGCGTCGCGGGCGCCGGGGATGACCACGGTGACACCGGGCTGGTCGACGACCCAGCGCAGCGCGAACTGGGCCATCGTGCGCTCGTCGCCGACCAGCGGCGCCAGCCGGCGCACGGCCGCCAGACCCAGGTCGAAGTCGACCCCGGAGAAGGTCTCGCCGACGTCGAACGCCTCGCCGTGCCGGTTGTAGCTGCGGTGGTCGTCGGCGGCGAAGGTGGTGTGCTCGTCGTACCGCCCGGAGAGCAGCCCGCTGGCCAGCGGAACCCGGGCGATGATGCCGACGCCGGCGGCCGCGGCGGCCGGGAGCACCCGCTCGATGGGCTTGTGCCGCAGCGCGTTGAGGATGATCTGCACGCTCGCCACGCCGGGGCGGCCGATCGCGGCCAGGGCCTGCTCGCAGGTCTCCACGCTGACCCCGTAGCCGGCGACGCGCTCCTCGGCGACCAGGGTGTCGAGGGCGTCGAAGACGGCGTCGTCGGCGAAGACCGCGCTCGGCGGGCAGTGCAGCTGCACGAGGTCGAGGACGTCCATCCCGAGGTTGGCCCGGGACCGGTCGGTCCATTCGCGGAAGCGCGCCAGGGTGTACGCCTCGGGCGTCTGCGCGACCCGGCGGCCCATCTTGGTGGCCACGGTCAGCCCGGCGTCGGGCCGGCTCCGCAGGAACCGCCCGATGAGCTGCTCGCTGCGCCCGTCGCCGTAGACGTCGGCGGTGTCGAGGAAGGAGACGCCCGCCTCGACGGCGGCGGTCAGCACGGCCGTCGCGTCGGCCTCGCTGACGGTGCCCCAGTCCGCCCCGAGCTGCCAGGCGCCCAGCCCGACCACCCCGACGTGCCGCCCCAGCCGGGGGAAGGTGCGCTGCTCCATGCCACCGAGCCTAGTGATCGGCTTGTGGGGGCGCGCGCCGGGCCGTACGGTCAACAAGACGGACGTACGGTTTGGGAGGCTGCGATGTGGGATCCGACGACCTACCTGCGCTACGGCGACGAGCGCTCCCGACCCTTCCACGACCTGCTCGCCCGGGTTCCGGCAGCGCGGCCGCGCGCGGTGGTCGACCTCGGCTGCGGGCCCGGCAACCTGACCGTGACCCTGGCCGAGCGCTGGCCGGACAGCCGGGTGGCGGGCCTCGACTCCTCGGCGGAGATGATCGCGCGGGCGGGCGCCACCGCGTCCCCGGCCACCTTCACGGTGGGCGACGTCCGCGACTGGCGGCCGGCGCCCGACGTGGACGTGGTGGTCAGCAACGCGGTGCTCCAGTGGGTGCCCGGCCACCGGGAGCTGCTCACCCGCTGGGTCCGGGAGCTGCCCAGCGGGGCCTGGCTGGGCGTGCAGGTGCCGGGCAACTTCGACGCGCCCTCGCACCGGGCCCTGCGCGAGGTCGCCGGCCGGCCGGCGTGGCGGGCCCGGGTGGCCCCGCTGCTGCGCGAGGCGCCGGTCGACGACGCCGCCGGCTACGCCGAGCTGCTGACCGGTGCCGGCTGCGCGGTGGACGCCTGGGAGACTACCTACGTGCACCTGCTGCCGGCCCGCGCCGACGCGGACCACCCCGTGCTGACCTGGATGGAGGGGACCGCGCTCCGGCCGGTCCGCGCGGCCCTGGACGCCGCCGGCTGGTCCGACTTCCGGGCCGAGCTGGGCGTACGCCTCGCGCAGGCGTACCCGGTGCGGCACGGTCAGGTGTGCTTCCCGTTCCGACGCGTCTTCTTCGTCGCCCGCACCGGCGCCCGTGCAGAGGAGAATCCGTGACCGACCTGCAAACCTTCATCGCCGGACTGCCCAAGGTGGAACTGCACGTGCACCACGTCGGTTCCGCCTCGCCCCGGATCGTCGCCGAGCTGGCCGCCCGTCACGAGGGCCGCAGCCCCGTGCCGGCGGATCCGGCCGCGCTCGCCGACTACTTCGCGTTCCGCGACTTCGCGCACTTCATCGAGGTCTACCTGAGCGTCGTGGACCTGATCCGCGACCAGGAGGACGTCTGGATCCTCACCCACGAGGTGGCCCGCGAGCTGGCCCGCCAGCAGGTCCGCTACGCCGAGCTGACCGTCACGCCCTATTCGCACGTGCGCCGGGGGATCCCCGCCCCGGCGTTCTGCGAGGCGATCGAGGACGCCCGCAAGCGGGCCGAGGCGGACTTCGGCATCGAGCTGCGCTGGTGCTTCGACATCCCCGGCGAGGCCGGCCTGCCGGCGGCCGAGGAGACGCTGCGGATCTCGCTGGAGGAGCGCCCGGACGGGCTGGTCAGCTTCGGCCTGGGCGGCCCGGAGATCGGCGTGCCCCGGCCGCAGTTCAAGCCGTACTTCGACCGGGCCCGGGCGGCCGGGCTGCGTTCGGTGCCGCACGCCGGCGAGACCACCGGCCCGCAGACGGTGTGGGACGCGCTGCGCGACCTCGGCGCGGAGCGGATCGGGCACGGCATCTCCGCCGCGCAGGACCCGGAGCTGCTGGCCCACCTCGCCGAGCACCGGATCGGCATGGAGGTCTGCCCGACCTCCAACGTGCGCACCCGGGCGGTCGCCACCATGGAGGAGCACCCGCTGCGCCGGTTGGTCGACGCCGGGCTGCTGGTCACCATCAACTCCGACGACCCGCCGATGTTCGGCACCACGCTCAACGACGAGTACGCCGTCGCGGCCCGGCTGCTCGACGCGGGCCCGGAGGGACTGGCCGCGTTGGCCCGCAACGCGGTGACCGCCTCGTTCCTGGACCCGGCGGGCAAGCAGCGGATCGGCGCCGAGATCGACGCCTACCTGGCGGCCGCCCCCCGCTGACCGGGGCCAGGGCGGTCGCGGCCCGCCGGGCGGGGGTGCGAGCGACCGCCATCCGCTGGGCGGGCGGAGAGAGTGTGGCGCGCGGCGGGAGCGGGTGTGGGGGGACCGTTTCTCCCGCCGCGCGCACGGCTCCACCGGCCGGTGGGTGCTCGGGGCAGTGACCGGTGGAACTGATTGGTTCGTGTACAGATCCTGTCAGCCCGCGCCGCGCCGGTCGCCGTGGTTAATCCGGATCTAAGGAAGACTTGCGCCGGCCCACAGCCCGGCCGACCAGACCGAACCGGCTGACCTGCCGGGGCGTCGCCTCGGGGTCGGCGAGCAGCATCACCACGCTCGCCCCGCCCAGCCGGGCCCGGTCGATGCTGACCGAGCCGTTGGCCTGCAACGCCACCCGCTTGGCGATGTCCAGCCCCAGGCCGGTCGAGCCCTGGTCGCTGGCGCCCCGGCGCAGCGCCCGGTCCGGGTTGGCGATCCCCGGGCCGGCGTCGTCGATCCGGATGGCCACGTAACCGTCGCGGCGGGAGACCGCCACCTCGAACGCGGTGCCCTGCGGGGTGTAGCGGAAGACGTTGCCGATCACCGCGTCGAGCGCGGCGGCCAGCTCGGCCCGGGGCACCGGCGCCGGGATGCGCAGCTGGGCGCCGGTCACCCGGTGCGGGCGGTTCTGGTCGCCGGCCAGCGCCGCCCAGAACACCATCCGGTCCCGGACCACCTCGCTGACGTCGCACATCGCCGGCCCGGCCTCGTGCGCGACCGCCTTGCGGGTGGTCTTGATGAGCACGTCGATCTCGCCCTCCAGGGTGACGATCGCCTGCCGGATCCGCCGGATGCCGCGCCGCCGGTCCAGCTCCGCCTCGCTGAACGAGCCCACGCTGGTGTCGTCGGACTCCAGCGCCTCGGCGTCCAGCCGCAGCACGGTCAGCGGGGTGCGCAGCCGGTGCGACAGGTCGGCGACCAGTTCCCGCTCGTCGGTGCGGGCCGCCACCAGCCGGTCGGCCATCCGGTTGAAGGCGTACCCGGCCTCGGCCAGCTCCCGCGGGCCGCTGGGCTCGACGCGTACGGCCAGGTCGCCGTCGCCGATCGCGAGCGCCGCCCTGACCAGCCCCCGGGCCGAGTCGACCGCGCGGGCCGCGACCCGGTCGACCACCAGCACCGCCGCGCCCACCAGGGCGGCGGCCACCCCGAGCAGCAGCAGCCACCGGCCGCCGCCCCCGCCCAGCGCCGACTCGGGCACGAACACCTCGACCACGGCGGTCCGGTCCCCGAGCACCACCGGGTCGAGCCGGAGCACCCCGCCGTCGACGTCGACGACCACCGAGCGCCGCTCGGCCCGCGCGCGCTCCAGGTCCGCGGCGCCCGCGCGGCCCGCGGACTCGTCCGCCCCCAGCCCGTGTACGACGGGCCGGGTGTGCGGGTCGTCGCCACTGGCGGCCACGGCGCGCCGCACCACGGCGGGGTCGGTGCTGACCGCGAGCGCGCCGGTGACCAGCGCGCTGCGGCGGGCGGCGTCCGCGAGCGCCTCCTCGCGGGCCCGGTCCCCGAGGCCGGTGGCGAGCGGGACGAGGAAGGCGAGCGCGACCAGGGCGCTCATGCCGGCCGTGAGGAGGGCCAGCGACACCCTCAGTCGGGCGCCACCAGCCGGAAGCCGACCCCCCGCACGGTGCGCAGGTAGCGCGGCTTCGCCGCGGACTCGCCCATTTTGCGGCGCAGCCAGTACAGATGAACGTCGATGGTCTGGTCCTCGCCGACCGATGGCTGCCGCCATACCTCCTCCAGAAGCTCCCGGCGGGACACTACCCGGCCCGGACGTGCGGCGAGATACGCCAACAGGTCGAATTCCTTGCGGGTCAGCGCCAGCGGCTCACCGTCGAGGTGGGCGCTGCGCTCGCCGACGTCCACCCGCAGCCCGCCGACGCTGTGCACGGCCGGCTGCGCCGTCCGGCTGGCCCGCCCGGCGCGGCGCAGCACCGTGGTGATCCGGGCGTCGAGGTGGGCGCCGGTGAACGGCTTGACCATGTAGTCGTCGGCGCCGGCGCGCAGCAGCCGGACCACGGACTGCTCGTCGTCGCGGGCGGTGGCGATGATGATCGGCACGTCGGTGATGCCGCGCAGCATCCGCAGCGCGTCCGAGCCGTCGAGGTCGGGCAGGCCGAGATCGAGCACCACCAGGTCGGGGGTCTCGGCCGCCACCCGGCGCAGCGCGTCCAGGGCGGTGCCGACGGCGTGTACGGCGTGCCCCCGGTCGGTGAGGGATCGCAGCATCGCGCCGCGTACGACGTGATCGTCTTCGACCAGGAGCACGGTGGCCACGCCAAGACGGTACTCGGCGTGGCAAGTTGATCGCGTTGCGGCGCACCTGCAAACCCGGCAAGCTGGTCCAACGATGTCCTTCATGCTCTTTCCCGACACCCGGCTCGCGCTCGCCCGGGACTCCCTCGCCGGCCTGTCGGTCGGCGACGCGCTCGGCTCGCAGTTCTTCGTCCCCGGCCGGCACCCGGCCGACCTGGCCGCCGGGAAGCTGCCCCCGCCGCCGTGGGAGTGGACCGACGACACCGAGATGGCGTGCTCGGTGGTCGCCGCCCTCGCCGCGGAGGGCGCCATCGACCGGGACGCCCTCGCCATGGCCTTCGCCGAGCGCTGCGAGCCCTACCGGGGGTACGGGCCGGGCGCCGTGACGATCCTGCGGCTGATCCGCACGGGCACGCCGTGGCCGGTGGCGGCCGCCTCCGCCTTCGACGGGCAGGGCTCGTGCGGCAACGGCGCGGCGATGCGGGTCGGTCCGCTGGGCGCCTGGTTCGCCGACTCGACCGCCCGGGCGGTGGCGCAGGCCCGGGCGTCGGCCGAGGTCACCCACGCGCACCCGGAGGGCGTCGCCGGTGCGGTGGCGGTGGCGGTGGCCGCGTCGCTGGCCGCCCGGGCCCGGCTGGACGGCCACCGACCCGCCCCGGACCGGCTGCTCGCCGGGGTGGCCGCCGCGCTGGACCCGGCCACCGAGGTGTACCGGGGCGTACGCCGCGCCGCCGGCCTGCTCGGCCGGTCGCTGCGCGAGGCCGTCGACGTGCTCGGCAACGGCTCCCGCGTCACCGCCCAGGACACCGTCGCCTTCACCTGCTGGGTGGCCGCCGTGCACCTGGACGACTACCCGGCGGCGATCCGCGCCTGCGTCGAGGCGGGCGGCGACGTGGGCACCACCGCGGCGATCGTCGGCGCGGTGGTGTCCGCCCACACCGGGGTCGGCACCCCCGGCGGGGTGCCGACCGAATGGCTGGCCGCCCGCGAGCCCCTGCCGGACTGGTCCGCCTGACCTCCGACGTCCTCGCGGTCCTCCCCGAGCGCCGGAGGGGCGACCGGCTCGGCCGGGTCCTCGCGGAGCGCGGCGGCGGCCCGCCCGGGGCCCGTCGGGGCCGGGTCCTCGCGGAGCACGGAGAGGTCGACCGGCTCGGCCGGGTCGCGGCGACGCCAGCGGCTGACCAGCCAGCCGACCGCCGCGCCCGCGCCGAGGCCGGCGAGCAGGCCGGCGGCCAGCATGCCGTCCCCGTTGCCGCCGCCGGTCGCGGTGGCGGCCGGGCCGGGAGCCGCGTCGCCCCCGCCGGCCGGCCGCGGCTGCGTCGCCGCGTCGCCCGGCGCCGCCCCGTGCCCGCCGTGTCCGGCCGCCGCGCCGGGGGCCGCCGGCAGCAGGGTGAGCACCGGCGCGCCGCGCACGACGGTGCCGTCGGCGTACGTCCGCACCACCTCGAACGTGAGCCGGTCGGCCTGCGGCAGCGGCCCCATGGAAAGGGCGAGGCGGGCCGGGCCGGCGGCGGCCCCGGGCATCCGGGTCCAGGTCACCGCGCTGGTGACCAGGTCGACGCGGGACGAGTGGATGCCGGCGACCGGCTGGCCGAGGGTGCGGGTGGTGATCCGGGGCGCCCAGCCCGGTACCGACATCGGGTAGACCTCGGCGACCGGGGCGTCGGCCGGCAGCCGGATCTCGATCCGGTCGGCGCGGGCGCCCGGCCGCTCCTCGGGCACCACGAACTCCAGCTTCACCGACTCGCCCTGCCGGGCGGCCGCCGGGCTGGTCGTCACGTCGGCCGCGTCCGCCGGGGCGGGCCAGGCCAGCACCCCCGCCGCGACCAGGACGGCCACCGCCCCGGCCCGGCGCCGACGCTCGAGGTCGCGGTTCATCGCCATGCTCGGCCCCCATCCGTCTGCCCGCGGCCGGCTCCGGCCACATGCGGTAGTTCGGATGCGGCGACGAAAAGGTTCAATCCCGCCGGGGTGGGGACGCCGGCCGCTCGGTGCGCGTCCCGGGGCGGCGCGCGTCGCACGGGCCGCGGGGGCGGTGGCGTCGCCGACCGTGCCGGCGGGAGCGACCGATAGCATCGCAGGAGCCGAACGTTCGGCGTCATCCGTACCGTCTGCTGGAGGAGTGACCGTGTCCGCACCCCGTACCCCCGCCGTGGCCGACCCCGTCGTCGTCGCCGCCGGGACCACGGCGGCCGACGCGGTGGCCGCGGCCGGGCTGCCCGCGGCCGGCCCGAAGGCGGTCGTCGTGGTCCGCGACCCGCAGGGCCAGCTGCGCGACCTGGACTGGGCGCCCGAGGTCGACACCGAGGTCGAGCCGGTCAGCCTCGACTCCCCGGACGGGCTCAACGTGCTGCGGCACTCCTGCGCGCACGTGCTGGCCCAGGCCGTGCAGGACATCTTCCCCGAGGCCAAGCTCGGCATCGGCCCGCCCATCGAGAACGGCTTCTACTACGACTTCGCCGTCGACAAGCCGTTCCAGCCGGACGACCTCGGCAAGCTCGAGAAGCGGATGCAGGAGATCATCAAGTCCGGCCAGCGGTTCCGCCGCCGGCGCTTCGGCAGCCTGGACGAGGCGAAGGCCGAGCTGGCCGCCGAGCCGTTCAAGCTGGAGCTGATCGACGTCAAGGGTGAGGGGCTGGACTCCTCCGAGGTGATGGAGGTGGGCGGCGGCGAGCTGACCATCTACGACAACCTCGCCGCGACCGAGGACAAGGTCTGCTGGTCGGACCTGTGCCGGGGCCCGCACCTGCCGAACACCCGGCTGATCGGCGCGTTCAAGCTGATGCGCTCGGCCGCCGCGTACTGGCGCGGGTCGGAGAAGAACCCGCAGCTCCAGCGGGTGTACGGCACCGCCTGGCCGACCCGTGACGAGCTGAAGGCGTACCTGAAGCTGCTGGAGGAGGCCGCCCGGCGCGACCACCGCAAGCTCGGCGCGGACCTCGACCTGTTCAGCTTCCCCGACGAGATCGGCTCCGGCCTGCCGGTCTTCCACCCCAAGGGTGGCGTGATCAAGCGGGAGATGGAGGACTACGTCCGGGCCCGCCACATCGAGGAGGGCTTCCAGTACGTCGGGACCCCGCACATCTCGAAGGAAGGTCTCTTCCACACCTCGGGGCACCTGCCGTACTACGCCGACGGGATGTTCCCGCCCATCGAGTTCGAGGGCGCGGACTACTACCTCAAGGCGATGAACTGCCCGATGCACAACCTGATCTACCGGTCGCGCGGGCGGTCCTACCGAGAGCTGCCGATGCGGCTGTTCGAGTTCGGTTCGGTGTACCGGTACGAGAAGTCCGGCGTCATCCACGGGCTGACCCGGGTGCGCGGCTTCACCCAGGACGACTCGCACTCCTACTGCACGAGGGAGCAGGCGCCGGCCGAGGTGAAGCACCTGCTGAACTTCGTGCTCGGCCTGCTGAAGGACTTCGGCATCGACGACTTCTACCTGGAGCTGTCGACCCGCGACGAGTCCAAGCCGGAGAAGTTCGTCGGCACCGAGGAGGACTGGGCGACGGCGACCGCGGTGCTGGAGCAGTGCGCCCGGGAGACCGGGCTGGACCTCGTACCCGACCCGGGTGGCGCGGCCTTCTACGGCCCGAAGATCTCGGTGCAGGCGAAGGACGCGATCGGCCGCACCTGGCAGATGTCGACCATCCAGTACGACTTCAACCAGCCCAAGGGCTTCGGGCTGGAGTACCAGGCGGCCGACGGCACCCGGCAGCAGCCGGTCATGATCCACTGCGCCAAGTTCGGCTCGATCGAGC
Source organism: Micromonospora sp. URMC 106 (assembly GCF_051386395.1). NCBI lineage: Bacteria > Bacillati > Actinomycetota > Actinomycetes > Micromonosporales > Micromonosporaceae > Micromonospora > Micromonospora sp. URMC 106. The sequence continues at coordinate 401 of NZ_JBPQTP010000157.1, read as the reverse complement.
GCTTCGTCGGCGTGCTCACCGAGCACTACGCGGGCGCGTTCCCGGCCTGGCTGGCCCCGGTGCAGGTGGTGGGCATCCCGATCCGCGAGGACCACACCGACCATCTGCACGAGTTCGTGGCCGCGCTGCGCGCGAAGGGTGTCCGCGCCCAGGTGGACACCGGCGACGACCGGATGCAGAAGAAGATCCGCACGGCGCAGCAGCAGAAGATCCCCTTCATGGTGATCGCCGGCGACGACGACGTGGCCGCCGGCACGGTCTCGTTCCGCTACCGGGACGGCTCGCAGCGCAACGGGGTGCCGATCGCCGACGCGGTGGCCCACGTGCTGGAGGTGGTCGGCTCGCGCACCAACGTCGGCCCCTCCGCCCCGGCGTGAGCCGGGGCCCCCCCCCCCCCCCCC
>NZ_JBPQTP010000156.1:0-12000 GCF_051386395.1 Micromonospora sp. URMC 106 | reverse complement strand
AACGAACCGGGTCTGCCCCGCCTGCTGCACGCCCTCGCGGAGGTGGGCGTCGCGGCGGTGGTCGGCGTCGGGTCGGGGGTGGACCGCCGTGGCCGGGGCTCCCGGTCCAGGTAGCCGAGCACGATCTCGCGTTGGGCGTCGACGAGTTCCCGGCTGTTGCGCAGGAACTCCAGCACCGCCGCCTCGCGGGGATCCCCGGTGGCGGCGCTGTCCGCCGCGGCCAGCCGGGGGGCCTCGTCGGCGGGACGCAGGCCGTTCGGCACCGGGTTGCCGTCCGGGCCCCGGACCAGGTGCCCGTCGACGGTCCACCCGGTGGCGGCGGGTACGGCGGCCGGGGTGGCCCGCGCGCCGGCGAAGAGGCGCGCCGGGTCCACCGGCACCCCCGCGACGGCCAGCTCCGCGAGGGCGTGCAGCAGGCGGGGCAGACCCGGTTCGTTCGGCACGTCGCAGCTGACCGCCCGGTGCGGCCGGTCGCCGAGGATCCGGCCGATCATCCGGCTCAGCACCCGCCCGGGTCCCACCTCGACGAAGACCCGGGCGCCGGCGGCGTACATGTCCTCGATCTGGGTCAGGAACCGCACCGGTGCGGCGAGCTGCCCGGCGAGCAGCCGGCGGATCTCGTCCGGCGCGTCCGGGTAGCGCTGCCCGGAGGCGTTCGCCCAGACCGGCCGCCGCGGCGGCTGCACGGGGCAGTCGGCGAGGACGGCGGCGAACTCCTCGGTGGCGTCGGCCATCGCCGGGCTGTGGAAGGCGCAGGAGACGCCGAGCGTGGTGGCGGAGCGACCCTGGGCGCGCAGCCCGGTCACCGCGGTCGCCACCGCCGCCTCGGGGCCGGCGATCACCACCTGCTGCGGGGCGTTGTGGTTCGCGATCACCACGGTGTCGTCGAGGCCGGCCCGGGCCAGGGCGTCGGCGACCTCGGCGGCGCCCGCGGAGACGGCCGCCATGGCGCCACCCCGCCCGCCGGCCGCGTGCATCGCGGCGGCCCGGGCGGCGGTGAGCCGCAGCAGGTCCGGGCGGGACAGCGAGCCGGCGGCGTGCAGGGCGACGAGCTCGCCGTAGCTGTGCCCGCCGAGCAGGTCCGGCCGGACCCCGAGGGAGCCGAGCAGCTCCAGCAGCGCGACTTCGGCGACCCCGAGCGCGGGCTGGGCGTGGCGTGTGTCGGCTAGCGTGGCCGCCCGGGCCGCCGCCGTCGCCTCGTCGAACGAGGTGGGCGGGAACATCGCCGCGGCCAGCGCCGGGTCGTCGTACAGGTCGGTCCGCATCGCGGGGAAGGCCGCGAAGAGGTCGGCCAGCATGCCGGGGCGTTGGCTGCCCTGCCCGGGGAAGACCAGGGCCACGACGGGCGGCTCCGTCTGGCCGGGGTCGGCCAGGTAGACCCCGGACGCGGGGTCGGCGATTCCCTCGGCGGCCAGCCGCAACCGCTCCCGCAGCTCGTCGAGGCTGCCGGCCACGACGGCGGCGCGGACCGGCCCGTCGTCGTCGCGGGACCGGCGGAACCACTCCAGCGCGAGGGCGTGCAGCGCCCCGTCCCCGGGCGGCGCGTCGGCGGCGAGGGCGGACAGGGCCCGCGCCGCCTCCCCGGTCGACTGCCCCTGCCCCGCACGGAGCAGGAAGAGCTCCGCCGGCCAGCGTTCCCACGCCTGGTCGGGGTCGGCGGTGCTGGGATGCGCCCGGACCACGGCGTGGAAGTTGGTGCCGCCGAAGCCGAAGGCGCTGACCCCGGCGGCGCGCCGGGCCGGGGGAGCGAGCCAGGGCCGCGCGGCGCCGTCGAAGGCGAACGGGCTGGCCGCGGCGTCCCAGTAGGCGTTGGGCCGGGTCAGGTGCCCGGTCGGTGGGCGGACCCCGGTCTGCACCGCCCGGACGGCCTTGATCAGGCCGGCCATGCCGGCGGCGCACTTGGTGTGCCCGATCAGCGACTTGACCGAGCCCAGGGAGCAGGTGGCGGGGCCGGCCCCGTCGGCGGTGAACAGCTCGGACAGGGCGGACAGCTCGGTGCGGTCGCCGACGACGGTGCCGGTGCCGTGCGCCTCGACCAGGCCGATCTCACCGGGCGTCACGCCCGCCGCCCGCAGGGCCCGCTCGACCGCGTGCCGCTGGCCCTGCGCCCGGGGGGCGGTGAGGCCCATGCCCCGGCCGTCGCTGGCCCCGCCCACGCCGGCGATGACCGCGTGGATCCGGTCCCCGTCGCGTTCGGCGTCCGGCAGCCGCTTGAGCACGAGGCAGGCGACGCCCTCGCTGATCACGATGCCGTCCGCGCTCTGGTCGAAGGTGCGGCACCGCCCGGTGGGCGAGAGCGCCTGCACCGAGCCGAAGAGGAGGTAGTCGTGCACCCCGTTGTGCACGTCCACGGCGCCGCACAGCACCATGTCGCTCGTGCCGGCGGCCAACTCCTTGCAGGCCAGGTCGACGGCGGCGAGCGACGAGGCGCAGGCCGCGTCGACGGTGTAGTTGACCCCGCCGAGGTCGAGCCGGTTGGCGATGCGGCCCGCGATGACGTTGCCCAGGATGCCGGGGAAGGAGTCCTCGGTGAGGCGGGGCAGGTGGGCGTCGAGCGCGGCCGGCGGTTCGGCGAAGTACGTCGGCAGCAGCGCCCGCAGCCCGTACGCGGTGGCGAGGTCGGCGCCGGGCTCCGCCCCGAAGATCACCGAAGTCTGCGCCCGGGGGAACGGACGGTCGACGTACCCGGCGTCGGCCAGCGCCCGCTCGGCGATGACCAGGGCGAGCAGCTGGGCGGGGTCGATGCTGCCGAGTGCGGCGGGCGGAACGCCGTACGCCACCGGGTCGAACGGCACGGGTGCGAGGAAGCCGCCCCATCGGGACGGGCTCTTCTCACCCGGGCGGGGGTCGTCCGCCGAGTAGTAGCGGTCCACGTCCCACCGCCCGGGGTCGACCTCCACCACGGCGTCGGCGCCGGCGACGACGTTGGCCCAGAAGGAGGCCGCGTCGGTGGCACCGGGAAACGCGCAGGCCATGCCCACGATCGCGATGTCCATGGAATGCCCGGATCCTTTCCTCATCCCGTCCCCCGTCCCGCGCCCGGTCCCACTCGTGACGGGCGGACGCGCGGTCGTACTCGAAAAGGGCGCCGTCGACGGCGACGTCCGTGAATGCGCATAGCGCTGCGACGGACGTTTAAGGGTTGGCGGCCAGTGGCACTGCGGCGGTCTGCCGCGGTGGCTTCGCACGGGCGGCGCTGACGGTCTGGTGCCAGTTATAAAGCGTGAACCCCGGGGCGGGGTTCACGGGAGTCGACACAAGCGAGATCGGTTGTGGCGTGCCTGCCTCCGAATGACCTTGTTCGATTTACAGGCGTTTCCTTGATCCTTGCATACCGACCGGTATGTGTCCACCCGTGAGCAGATGATCACCCGAAGCGCCAGTTTTTGGCACGCCACGCCCGTTTGGTGGGCATTTGCGGGGGCAGGTGCGGTGGGAGTTCTGCGGTGCGCGGGCCGCCGCAACGGTCGTGCGGAGGGAGCGTGACCAGCGTCACGAGTGCCTGGCGGAAGTGCAGCTAGTCGCGATAATGCGCCGCTCCCAAGTGTTCGTTAATTGCCGGAAACGTCCGCGCGAATACGTGTGTCGAGGACCCCTGAACTGATTGGTAGGGATTGACTCCGACCGGGGTCCGTGATGTGCTTCCCGGGTCCCGGCGGGTCGGCGGAAATGTGTCCGGAGTGCTTCCGGTGGCCGACCGGGGGGTCGGGGTGCCGTTGTCGTACGCCTCGTCGAGGCGACGCGGCGGCGGGCAAGGAGACCTGGGGGAACGGGAGATCCGGTGCTGATCCGTCCTGTCGACCGAGCACGTGAACACCGCGACCGCGGGCAGCGGGCGACCGCCTGTCGCGGCGCGTCGACCGCCCGGTCGCCGGGGCGGCGCCGGCGCGGCTGAGCTGGCCGTCGCAGGTGATCGTCGGGTCCGACAGGGGGCCGCCCCGCACGGGGTGCGGCGTTCGAACCATGTCACGGGGGGAACCAGTGGATCTTGCGTTGGACGGCCGGCGGGCGCTCGTCACCGGATCGTCGTCCGGTATCGGGGCGCGCATCGCCGAGATGCTGGCCGACGAGGGCGTGACCGTCGTCGTGCACGGGCGCTCGGTGCCCGCCGCGGAGTCCGTGGCGCAGGGCATCCGGGCCAGGGGCGGCGCCGCGGAACCGATCGCGGTCGACCTGCTCGACCCGGACGGCCCACACCGGCTGGCGGTCGCGGCAGAGCGTTACCTCGGCGGCGTCGACATCCTGGTCAACTGCGCCGCCACCGGCCTGGACCGGCCGTGGGCCGACACCACGGACGAGGACTGGCGGCGCCTGCACGAGCTCAACGTCGTGGCTCCGGCCCGCCTCGCCCAGGCCCTGGTCCCCGGCATGCGCCGGCGAAAGTGGGGCCGACTCATCCAGATCGCCAGCGGCGCCGCCACCCAGCCGCAGGTCGGCTCGGTGGCGTACTCGACGACCAAGGCGGCACTGGTCAACCTCACGGCGGGGCTGGCGCGGGCGCTGGACCGCACCGGGATCACCGTCAACACCGTCAGCCCCGGCGTCATCGTCACCCCACGGGTCGAGGCGTACGTCCGCGGCCTCGCCGCCGACCAGGGCTGGGGTAGCGACTGGTCCGACATCGAGCAGCGCGTCCTCGCCGGGTCGATCGACAACCCCACCGGCCGGCTGGGCACACCCGACGACGTGGCGGCACTGGTCGTCTTCCTCGCCAGCCCGCTCGCGGGCTTCGTCAACGGGGCCAACCACCGCGTCGACGGCGGCGCGATCGCCGTCGTCAACTGAGTCTCCGCGGAAGGATCAATGGTGACTGTCCACTACTCGGCGGACCGGCGACCACGGTGGTTCCTCTTCCCGGACGCCCCGGAGGCGCCCCTGGCGTTGTACTGTCTGCCGCACTCCGGCGCCGGGGCGACCGCCTACCGGGCCTGGATCCCCGCCGCGGCGCCGGGCATCGCGGTACGCCCCCTGCAACCGCCGGGCCGGGAGAGCCGGATCGACGAGCCGCCGGTCTTCGACGTCGCCGAGGTCGCCGACGTGCTGGCCGAGGAGACCCGGCCGTACGCGCTGTACGGCCACAGCTTCGGTGCCCTCGTCGGGCACGCCGTCGTGGCGGAGCTCCAGCGGCGCGGCGCCGCGCTGCCCCGCCGGCTCGTCGTCGGTGGGTCCCGCCCGCCGGACGACCTGCCGGAGCTCGCCCGCCGGCTGCTCGGCCTCGACGACGAGGAGTTCCTGCGCGAGGTCGTCGGGATGGGCGGCACGCCGGCCGAGATCCTGGAGCACCCGGCGCTGGCCGCCCTGCTCATCCCGGTGCTGCGAGCCGACTTCGGCTGGATCGACCGCTACGCCGGCGAGGCGCACGGCCCGGTCGACGTGCCGATCCTCGGCTTCGCCGGCACCGAGGACCCGATCGCCACGGCGGCGGCGATGGCCGGCTGGCAGCGGATGACGTCCCGCGGGTACCGCGGCCACAGCGTGCGCGGCGACCACTTCTTCCACATCACCGACCCCGCCGGGGTGGTGCGGGCCATCGCCGCCGACCTGGCGGCCGATTCCCGGTAGCACCCCCGATGCGCCAACTCGACGGGCCCGGCAACGGGCGACGGGGTCCCCGGTCTTCTCGTCCGGAACGGAGCGGCACATGACAGACTGCCTGATCGTCGGTTTCAACGACGTCGACTTCGCGAGCTACGTCAGCGACGTGCGGCTCATGGGGGCCGACTCCGGCGCCTTCCGCGACCTGCGCCTGGCGTACATCGACCTCGACGGGCGACCGCTGCGCGCGTTGGACGCGCTCAGTCACCTGCACGAGAGCCCGCCGGGCGTGCCGAAGCCCTACTTCCACAACGCCGACTTCCTCTGGCCGGTGGTCACCGTGCTGGGCAGCTTTCCTGGCGCGGCGGGGGCTGAGCGTCGACTTCGTCAACCTGTTCCAGCACCAGCGCGAGCAGTTGCGGGAGAAGCTGGCCGGCGACGTCCGCCTCGTCGCGATCACCACCACGCTGTACGTCTCGCCGCAGCCGATCATCGAGATCGTCGAGTTCGTCCGCCGGCACAACCCGAAGGTGTCCATCGTGGTCGGCGGGCCGTTCATCACCAACCAGGTGGCCGCGCTGAAGCGCCCCGACCTGGACGCGATGATGGACTACCTCGGCGCGGACTACTACGTCACCGGCCGGGAGGGCGAGTTGACCCTCGCCCGGCTGGCGCTGGCGCTGCGCTCCGGTACGGACCCGGGAGAGGTGCCGAACCTGGCCTACCGCTCGGACGGCGACTTCGTCCACACCCGCACCGAGATCGAGTCGAACCCGCTGACCGAGCTGGTCGACTACCAGGTCTTCGGCCCCGACGCGTTCAACGAGTTCGTCACCACCCGGACGGCGAAGTCCTGCCCGTTCTCCTGCGCCTTCTGCGGCTTCCCGCAGCGGGCCGGCAAGTACACCTACCTCGACGTGACCCACGTCGAGCGGGAGCTGGACAACATCCGCAAGCTGCCGTCGGTCAACACGGTGACGTTCATCGACGACACCTTCAACGTCCCCAAGAACCGGTTCCGCGACATCCTCCGCATGATGATCGACAAGGACTACGGGTTCAGGTGGAACTGCTTCTACCGCAGTGACCACGGCGACCGCGCGACCATCGAGCTGATGAAGGAAGCCGGCTGCGAGGGCGTCTTCCTGGGCATCGAGTCGGGCAGCGACGTGCTGCTCAAGCAGATGAACAAGACGGCCCGCCGGGCGGACTACCTCGACGCGCTGGCGGCCTTCAACGAGCACGGCATCTCGACGTACGCCTCGCTGATCGTCGGCTTCCCCGGCGAGACGGAGGAGACCGTCGCCGAGACCGTGGACCTGCTCGACCAGGGCCGGCCCGACTACTTCCGGGCCCAGCTCTGGTACTGCGACCCGGTCACCCCGATCTACCAGCGCCGGGACGAGCTGGGCATCAGGGGCGAGGCGTTCAACTGGAGCCACCGCACGATGGACTGGTCCACCGCCGCCCAGATCATCGACGACCTCTTCGTCGACGTGACCAGCTCGGTCTGGCTCCCGCAGTTCGGGTTCGAGCAGTGGAGCACGTTCTACCTGCAACGCAAGGGAATGTCCGGCGAGCAGGTCAAGGACTTCGTCCGCGCCTTCAACGCCGTCCTGGCCGACCAGCTGCGCCACCCCGGCGGCAGCGCCGCCCAGCCGGAACTGCTCGACCGGCTGCGCCGGGCGAGCCAGTTCGACGTGGTGAACCCGCCCGGTCCGGCGCCGTCGCCACTGAGCTGACCCGACCCGCCCGTCCGAGCAGAAAGCGGTACCGTGCGCCGAACACCCACCGACGCGGCCCGGGCCCGGCTGGCCAGCCGGCTGGCGGCCGGGGCCGAGTTCCTCGCCAGCGACACGACGGACGACTCCGGCAACCTGCCCGACGACACGGCGGCGACCGACCGCCCCCGGCGGTTCGCGGCCGCCGGGCCCCCGCCGGACCCGGCCGCCCCGGCCCCGGTCTCCTTCGCGCAGCGCCGCCTGTGGTTCCTGCACCAGTTCCAACCGGACAGCCCCGCCTACCACGTCCCGGCGGTGCTGCGGCTGACCGGACCCCTGTCGGTGGACGCCCTGCGGGACGCCCTGGACCGGCTGGTGGCGCACCACCCCGCCCTGCGCACGGTGTTCGACGACGTCGACGGCGAACCGGTGCAGCGGATCGTCGACCCGCCCGCCGCCCGGCTCGACGTGACCGACCTGACCGACCTGCCGGCCGAGCAGCGGGAGGCCCGGGTCCGCGACGCGGTCGCCGCCGAGCGCCAGCCCCCGTTCGACCTGCGGCGCGGCCCGCTCCTGCGGACCCGGCTGTTCCGGCTCGCGGAGCACGACCACCGGCTCTTCCTCGACCTGCACCACATCGTCGTGGACGGCTGGTCGCTCAGCGTCCTGGTCAACGACCTCGTCCGCTACTACGCGGCGGGGACCGGGCACGGGACGGCGCCCGCCCGGCCGCCCGTCGACCCGGCCGGACACGCCCGCTGGCAGCACCACCGGGTCCGCGCCGGTGAACTCGACGAGCAGCTGGCGTGGTGGGAGCGACGGCTCGCCGGCGCCTCGGCCACGGAACTGGCCCCCGACCGGGTCCGCCCCGCCGTGCTGGGCTGGCGGGGCGGCCGGCGGACGGTGCGCCTCGACCCCGAGCTGACCGACCTGGTCCGGGCCGCCGCCCGGCGGTACGCGGCCTCGCCGTTCATGGTGCTCCTGGCCGGATTCGTCGCGCTGCTGCACCGGCAGACCGGGCAGTCGGACGTCGTGCTCGGCACGCCGGTCGCCGGTCGGGACCGGGTGGAGCTGGAGCCGCTGGTCAGCCTGCTGGTGAACACCGTCGTGCTGCGTACCGACGTCTCCGGCGATCCCACCTTCGCCGACCTGGTGGCCCGGGTGCGTGACGTCGTGCTGGACGCCCAGACGCACCACGAGGCCCCGTTCGAGCTGCTCGTGGAGCGGCTGCGCCCGGTCCGGGACCCGGCCCGCCACCCGCTGTTCCAGATCGTCTTCGCGATGAAGAACCTCCCCCCGTTCGAGCGACTGCACGTCGGCCCGCTGGCCGTGGAGCTGCTCGACATGGTCGGCGAGGTCTCCAAGTTCGACCTTTCCGTGATGGCGTTCGAGGGCGACACGCACATCGACTGCGAGTTCGAGTTCAGCACCGAGCTGTTCGACGGCGACCGCATCGCGCAGCTGATGGCGCAGTACCGGGCGATCCTCGGCTCCCTCTGCGCGCGCCCGGACCGGCGGGTGTCGGCGGCGGCGCTGCTCGACCCCGAGGAGGAGGAGCGGATCGTGCGCCGCTGGAGCGGGCAGGTCCGCGACTACCCGACCGGGCCGGTGCACCACCTGGTCGCGCGGCGGGCCCGGTCCGCGCCCGACGCGCCGGCCGTGCGGGCCGACGGCCGGACCCTGACGTACGGGGAACTGGACCGGCGCGCCGACGTCCTCGCCGGCCGGCTGCGCGCCGTCGGCGCGGGGCCCGGCCGGCGGGTGGCCGTCTGCCTGGAGCGGGGAGCCGACCTGGTGACGGCCTTCCTCGCCGTGCTCAAGGCGGGCGCGGCGTACGTGCCGCTCGACCCCGGCTACCCGCCGGACCGGCTCACCTTCACGCTCGCCGACAGCGAGGCCTGCGCCGTGCTGACCGGCGAGGAGCTCACCGGCCGGTTCGCGGCGGCGCGCACCGCGGTGCTCGACGTCGCCACCGCCGCCGCGGGGGCCGCCGGCGCCGACGCCGGGGCGGCCGACGACGTGGCCGCCGCGGCCGAGCCGGACCCGCGGGAGATCGCGTACGTCATCTACACCTCCGGCTCCAGCGGGCGCCCGAAGGGGGTCGAGGTCACCCACGGTGGGCTGGCCAACCTGGTGCACTGGCACCTCGACGCCTACCGGGTCGGGCCGCAGGACCGGGCCACCCTGGTCGCCAGCCCCGGCTTCGACGCCTGCACCTGGGAACTCTGGGCGGCGCTGGCCGGCGGCGCGGCGCTGCACGTGCCGCCCGAGCCGGTCCGAGTCGCGCCGGACCGGCTGGCGAGGTGGCTGGTCGACGAGGCGATCACGGTGACCTTCCTGCCCACCACCGTCGCCGAGGCGGTCCTGGCGGAGCCGGCGGTGACCGGCTCGGCGCTGCGGCTGCTGCTCACCGGGGGCGACGCGCTGACCCGCACGCCCCCGCCCGGCCTGGGCGCCCGGCTGGTCAACCACTACGGCCCGACGGAGAACACGGTGGTGGCCACCGCCGATCCGGTGCCCGCGCAGGACGGGCCGGTGGTGCACGCGCCCCCGATCGGCCGCGCCATCGCCAACGTCACCACCTACGTGCTGGACGGGGCCGGGCGGCCGGTGCCGGTCGGCGTACCCGGGGAGTTGTGCCTCGGCGGCCTCCAGGTGGCCCGGGGCTATCTCCGCGACCCCCGCCGCACCGCCGAACGCTTCGTCCCCGATCCCTTCGGGACCACGCCGGGCGCCCGCCTGTACCGCACCGGCGACCTCGTCCGCTGGTTGCCCGACGGCCGGCTGGACTTCCTCGGGCGGCTCGACAGCCAGCTCAAGGTGCGCGGCTTCCGGGTCGAGCCGAGCGAGATCGAGGCGGTGCTGGTGACCCACCCCGCCGTCCGGGAGGCCGCCGTCGTGCTCCGTGGCGACGGCCCGGACCGCCGGGACCTCGCCGCCCTGCTCGTCCTCGCCGACGGGCCGGCGCCGACGTACGAGGAGGTGCGGGCCGTGGCCCGGCGGCACCTGCCGGGCTACATGGTGCCGGCGGTCCTCGCCGCGGTGGACGCCCTGCCCGTCACCACCAACGGCAAGCTCGACCGGGACCGGCTGTCCTGGCGGGACGGCCGGCCGCTGCGCCAGGAGACCACCGCCGAGCCGCCGATCGGCGCCACCGAACGCACGGTCGCCGACGTGTGGGCCCTCGTGCTCGACGTCCCGCCGCTGGGCCGCACCGACAACTTCTTCGACCTCGGCGGCCACTCGTTCCTCGCCCTGCGCGCCCGCCAGCAACTCGCCGAGCGGCTCGGCGTCGAGCTGAACGTGGTCGACCTGTTCCAGTTTCCGACCGTGGCCTCGCTCGCGGCCCACCTGGACCGGATCCGCGCCACCCGGGATCCGGTCGACGGGGAGCCGGGGTCACCGGACGGCCACGCGCAGCGCCGCCGGGCCGCGCTGCGCGGCGGCCTGGCACGTCGTCGACAGGCGCACGAACAGCGCCGCCTCGCGGAAGGGACGGACCGATGACCGAGCTGCCTGCGCACCTCGACGACCAGTTCGACAACGCCCTGGCGGTGGTCGGGATGGCGGGTCGTTTCCCGGGGGCGTCGAGTGTGGCGGAGTTCTGGCGGAACGTGTGCGCCGGGGTGGAGTCGGTGACGTTCTTCTCGCCGGAGGAGTTGGCGGCGGCGGGGGTGCCGGAGTCGGTGTACTCGCACCCGGATTACGTGCCGGCGAAGGCACGGTTGGACGGCGTGGAGTTGTTCGACGCGGAGTTCTTCGGCTTCAGCGCCCACGAGGCGGAATTGACGGATCCGCAGCACCGGTTGTTCCTGGAGTGCGCGTGGGAGGCGCTGGAGGACGCGGCGTACGACCCGGCGCGTTTCGAGGGCCGGATCGGCGTCTACGCCGGCAGTTCGGTCAATTCCTATCTGCTCCGGGCGGTGGCGGCGGACCCCGCGCTGATCTCCGACATGAGCGCGCTCATGGCCAACGAGAAGGACTTCCTGGCCACCCGGGTGGCGTACAAGTTCGACCTCCGGGGCCCCGCGATGACGATCCAGTCGGCGTGTTCGACGTCGCTGGTGGCGATCCACCAGGCGTGCCAGGCCCTGCTGGCGGGGGAGTGCGACATGGCGCTGGCCGGCGGGGTCGGCGTCCGGGCCGAGGACGCCGAGGGCTACCGCCACCAGGACGGCATGGCCCTCTCCCCGGACGGGCACTGCCGCGCCTTCGACCGGGCCGCCGCCGGCACCGTCAACGGCAGTGGGCTGGGTGTCGTGGTGTTGCGGCGGTTGGTCGATGCGGTGGCGGCGGGGGATGTGGTGCATGCGGTGGTGCGGGGTTCGGCGGTGAACAACGACGGTGGTGGTAAGGCGGGGTTTACGGCGCCGTCTGCGGTGGGTCAGGCGCAGGTGGTGGCGGATGCGTTGGCGGTGGCGGGGGTGTCGGCGTCGTCGGTGGGTTTTGTGGAGGCGCATGGGACGGGGACGCCGTTGGGGGATCCGATTGAGGTTGCGGGTTTGACGCGGGCGTTTCGGTTGGATGCGGATGGGGTGGGGTTTTGTGCTTTGGGGTCGGTGAAGACGAATGTGGGGCATTTGGATGCGGCGGCGGGGGTGGCGGGTTTTGTGAAGGCGGTGTTGGCGGTTCGGGAGGGTGTGGTGCCGCCGACGGTGCATTTTCGTGAGGCGAATCCGAAGTTGGCGTTGGAGTCGTCTCCGTTTTTTGTGAATGGTGAGTTGGTGTCGTGGCCGGTGGCGGG
>NZ_JBPQTP010000155.1:0-12298 GCF_051386395.1 Micromonospora sp. URMC 106 | reverse complement strand
GGGCACGACGGTGCCGAGGAACAGCTCGTCGGCGACGGAGAGGTGATTGCCCGCGAAGATCGCGCCACCGGCTCAGTCCCTCATACCCTGCGGACGGCGACCGTCACCCGGTCGCCCTCACCGACCTCCCCGGTGAAGCCCTCCACCCCGTCGGCGAAGTCGACGGTGTCGGCGAGCACCTCCCGGGCGACGAAGTCGGCGAACCCGGCCACCGCCGCGCGCACCTCCTCGGAGGCCGACAGCGCCACCACGATCCGGTCCGACACGTCCAGGTCGGCGTCCCGGCGGGCCTGCTGCACCACCCGGACGACGTCCCGGGCCAGCCCCTCGGCGGCCAGTTCCGGGGTGACCTCGGTGTCCAGCACGGCCACGCCCTCGCCGCCGGGCAGCGGCACGGAGTGCTCGGCGTCGGCGGCGACCAGGCGCAGCTCGTACTCGCCCTCGGCGAGGGTGACGCCGGCGGCGACCGGGGCGCCGTCGACCAGCTCCCACTCGCCCGCCTTGACCGCCTTGATCACCTGCTGGACCGCCTTGCCGACCCGGGGGCCGAGCGCCCGGGGCACCACGGTCAGCACCTGCTGGCAGTAGTTCCCCACCTCGTCGGTGAACACGACCTGCTTCACGTTGACCTCGTCGGCGACCAGGTCGGCGAAGGGACGCAGCGCGTCGGCGGCCGGCGAGGCGACGGTCAGGGTCGACAGCGGCAGCCGTACCCGCAGGCCCTTGGCCTTGCGCAGCGACAGCGCCGCCGAGGCGACCGCCCGCACGTTGTCCATCGCGGACACCAGCTCGTGGTCGGCCGGGAACTCGTCCGCCGACGGCCAGTCGGTCAGGTGCACCGAGCGCTCGCCGGTCAGGCCACGCCAGATCTCCTCCGCCGTCAGCGGCGCCAGCGGTGCGACCACCCGGCAGAGCGTCTCCAGCACCGTCCACAGCGTGTCGAAGGCGTCGGCGTCGCCGGACCAGAACCGGTCCCGCGAGCGGCGCACGTACCAGTTGGTCAGCGCGTCCAGGTAGGACCGCACGGTGGCGCAGGCGCCGGAGATGTCGTACGCGTCCATCTGCGCCTGGACCGTCGACACCAGCTCGTTCGTCTTCGCCAGCACGTACCGGTCGAGCAGGTGCGCCGAGTCGGTGCGACGGCGGGCGGTGTACCCGTCGGCGTTGGCGTAGAGCGAGAAGAAGTACCAGACGTTCCACAGCGGCAGCAGCACCTGCCGGACGGCGTCCCGGATCCCCGACTCGGTCACCGCCATGTCACCGCCGCGCAGCACCGGCGACGACATCAGCATCCAGCGCATCGCGTCCGACCCGTACGAGTCGAACACGTGGTAGACGTCCGGGTAGTTGCGCAGGCTCTTGGACATCTTGCGCCCGTCGGAGCCGAGCAGGATGCCGTGGCTGAGGCAGTTGCGGAACGCCGGCCGGTCGAACAGCGCGGTGGCCAACACGTGCATGGTGTAGAACCAGCCGCGGGTCTGCGCGATGTACTCGACGATGAAGTCGCCCGGGTAGTGGTGCTCGAACCAGTCGCGGTTCTCGAACGGGTAGTGCACCTGGGCGAACGGCATCGAGCCGGACTCGAACCAGCAGTCCAGCACCTCCGGCACCCGGCGCATCATCGACTTGCCGGTCGGGTCGTCCGGGTTGGGGCGGACCAGTTCGTCCACCGCCGGCCGGTGCAGGTCGGTCAGGCGTACGCCGAAGTCCCGCTCGATGTCGGCCAGCGAGCCGTACACGTCGATCCGCGGGTAGTTCGGGTCGTCGGACTTCCACACCGGGATCGGCGAGCCCCAGAACCGGTTGCGGCTGATCGACCAGTCGCGGGCGTTGGCCAGCCACTTGCCGAACGAGCCGTCCTTGATGTGCCCCGGCGTCCAGTTGATCTGCTGGTTCAGCTCGACCATCCGGTCCTTGAACCGCGTCACCGCGACGAACCACGACGACACCGCCTTGTAGACCAGCGGGGTGTCGCAGCGCCAGCAGTGCGGGTAGGAGTGGGTGTAGGTGTCCTGCTTGAGCACCACCCCCCGCTCCTTCAGCTCCCGGATCACCGGCTTGTTGACGTCGAAGACCTGCTCGCCCTGATACGGCGGGACGAGCGCGGTGAACCGGGTGTGGTCGTCCACCGTGACGATGGTCGGGATCCCGGCCGCGTTGCAGACGTTCTGGTCGTCCTCGCCGAAGGCCGGGGCCAGGTGCACGATCCCGGTGCCGTCCTCGGTGGTGACGAACTCCGCGCCGAGCACCTGGTAGGCGTTCTCCCCCGCCTGCTCGACGAGGAAGTCGAACAGCGGGGTGTAGCGGCGCCCGACCAGGTCACGGCCGTACACCGTGCCGACCTGCTCGAACCCGTCCAACTCCTTGGCGTACGCCGCGAGCCGGGCCGCCCCGACGACGTACCGCGCGCCGTCGCGCTCCAGCACCGCGTACTCGATGTCGGGGCCGACGGCGAGCGCGAGGTTGGACGGCAGGGTCCACGGCGTGGTGGTCCAGACGCCCAGCCGCACCGGCCCGCGCACCAGCTCCGGCGCGCTCTCGTCGGGGGTCAGCTCGAACCACACCGACAGCGTCGGGTCGTGCCGGTCCCGGTAGACGTCGTCCATCCGGGTCTCGGTGTTCGACAGCGGCGTCTCGCAGCGCCAGCAGTACGCCAGCACCCGGAAGCCCTCGTAGACCAGACCCTTGTCGTGCAGGGTCTTGAAGGCCCACATGACGCTTTCCATGTAGTCCAGGTCGAGGGTCTTGTAGTCGTTGGCGAAGTCGACCCAGCGGGCCTGCCGGGTGACGTACCGCTCCCAGTCCTGGGTGAACTCCAGCACCGAGCTGCGGCACGCCTCGTTGAACTGGGCCACGCCGAGGTCGAGGATCTCCGCCTTGCTGGTGATGCCGAGCTGCTTCTCGGCCACCACCTCGGCGGGCAGGCCGTGGCAGTCCCAGCCGAAGCGCCGCTCGACGTGCTTGCCGCGCATGGTCTGGTAGCGCGGCACCACGTCCTTGACGTAGCCGGTGAAGAGGTGGCCGTAGTGGGGCAGGCCGTTGGCGAACGGCGGGCCGTCGTAGAAGACGTACTCGTTCTTCCCGTCGGTCCCGGTCGGCCGGGCTTCCACGGACGCCTCGAAGGTCTTGTCGGCCGTCCAGTGCTCCAGCACCCGGCGTTCGACCGCGGGCAGGTCCGGGCTCGCCGGGACGCCGGCGGTCGGGTCGTGCAACGGATAGGCCATCGGGGGTCGCTCTCCTCGCGCAGCTCACTCGTCGTGTGGGTCTGCGAGGACGAGCCTCTCGGGTACGCCTCGACGGCGCCCCCGGGCAGGCCCGCGGTACCACCCCGCTTGGCGGTCAGGATCGACCGCCCGCTCGTTGGCCGGCTGTGACGGGCCGGACCCGTCCGGTTCTACTGGGCCGGTCACCCGGCTGTTCTTCCGGAGGCTCACCGGTGATGGCCGGGTCATCGCCTTACGACCGTCAAGGTTACCCGACCTCCGGCGGAGATCGCCGCCGAGTAACGGGGTGCGGTGGCGGGCCGGCGGGCATGACCGGCGTCACAGCCCCCGACTGTCACGCCGACGCCGCCCCGGTCCGTCGTGTCGGTGTCGTCCACACACCGACCAGGGAGGTCGCTCATGCAGCGGATGAACATCGCCAAGGTGGCACCGGAGGGGTACCAGGCGGTGCTGGGACTCGAGAAGTACATCCACGCGAACGTCGACGGACGCGTGCTGGCGCTGGTGAAGCTGCGCGCGTCGATCATGAACGGTTGCGCGTTCTGCGTGGACATGCACACGCGGGACGCGCTCGCGGCGGGCGAGTCGAGCCGGCGGCTCTTCGCGGTCGCCGCGTGGCGGGAGGCGCCCTTCTTCGACGAGCGGGAGCGGACCGCGCTGGAGCTCACCGAAGCGGTCACCCGGCTGGGCGAGCACGGCGTGCCCGACGAGGTGTGGGACGCGGCGGCGAAGGTGTGGTCGGAGAAGGAACTCGCCGACCTGCTGGTCGCGATCGCCACAATCAACGTGTGGAACCGGATCGCCGTGACCAGCCGGACCCAGCCGCCGCTGGACGTGTGACCACGGTCGGAGCGGCACAGGCGGCCGGTGCGCTCGACGCGCACCGGCCGATGCTGCTCGGCCTGGCGTACCGCCTGCTCGGCAGCCGGCACGACGCGGAGGACGTGCTCCAGGAGGCGTACCTGCGCTGGCTGGGGGCCGACCGGGCGGCGGTCGCGGAGCCGCGCCGCTACCTGTCCCGGGTGGTCACCCGGCTGGCGCTGGACCGGCTACGCGCCCGGCGGGCCGCCCGGGAGACGTACGTCGGGCCGTGGCTGCCCGAGCCGGTGCCGACCGCGCCGTCACCGTTCGGGCCGCTGGACTCCGTCGAACTGCGCGACTCCCTCGCCATCGCCCTGCTGCACCTGCTGGAACGGCTCACCCCGCCCGAGCGCGCGGTCTACGTGCTGCACACCGCCTTCGACCTGCCGTACGCCGAGATCGCCGAGATCCTGGACCGGTCGGTGGCGGACTGCCGGCAGCTGCACCACCGGGCGGCGGCCCGGATCGGGCAGGACCGGCGCCGGTTCACCGCCGACCGGGCCGAGCAGGAGCGACTGCTGGAGGCGTTCCTCGCCGCCGCCCGCGACGGCGACCTGGCCGCGCTGACCGGGTTGGTGGCGGCCGACGCCACCGCCTGGACCGACGGCGGCGGCCGGGTGAAGGCGGCACGCAAGCCGGTCACCGGCGCGCAGCGGGTGGCCCGCTTCTTCGCGGGCCTGTACGGCCCGGGCCGGCGCTACGCGGTGCGCCGGCTGGATCTCAACGGCCAACCGGCCGCCCTGATGGTCCGCCCCGACGGCGGCACGTACGCGCTGACGGTGGGCGCGGCCGGCGGCCGGATCACCGGGTTCTACCTGGTCGGCAACCCGGACAAGCTGCGGTGGACGGCCTGACCGGGCGGTCGCGCCGGGTCCGGCGCGGCCGACGCTCGCGGCGCGGGCCGGCCGACGCTCGCGGCGCGGGCCGCCCGGACGGCGGCGGGGTGACTCAGCCCAGCTCGGGGAACCAGAGCGCGATCTCGCGCTTCGCGCTGTCCGGCGAGTCGGAGGCGTGCACCAGGTTCTCGCGGTTGGACAGCGAGAAGTCGCCGCGGATGGTGCCGGCCGCGGCCTTGCGCCCGTCGGTCGACCCGACCAGCCCGCGCACCACGTCGATGACCTGGTCGCCGGAGAGCACCAGCGCGACCAGCGGGCCCCCGGTCATGAAGTCCTTGAGCGGCGGGTAGAACGGCTTGTCCACGTGCTCGGCGTAGTGCTCGTCGGCCAGCGCGGCGTCCATCGTCCGGGACACCATCGCCTCGATCCGCAGCCCCTTGCGCTCGAAGCGGGAGATCACCTCGCCGACCAGCCCGCGGCGGACCGCGTCGGGCTTGATCAGTACGAGGGTGCGCTCATCGGGGCTGCTGCTGGACACGCTGGGTTCCTCCTGTGCGCGGAAGGCGGTCGGGCTGGGTACGGTCAGCCTAGCGACCCGGTCCCGGCGCCGGCGCGGCGGCCGGTCTTTCCCCCGGTGGCCGATCCGGCCTAGCCTGGCCCTTGACCCCCGGGAGGTCCACAGTGGCGAATGGCGGGAACCGGCCCATCGCGCCGGTACGCAAGCTGATCGCCGCGGTGCTCGGCACCGTGGCCACCTTCGTGATCCTCTTCGGGCTCGGCATGACCAGCTGGGCGATCGTGGCGCTCGGGGTCGCCCTGCTGGTGCTGGCCATCGCGCTGGCCACCGTGCGCGGCGGCGGGCGCACCTGGGTGGTCGGCGTGGGCCACGTGCACAGCGCCTCCGAGCCGCCCACCCAGTACGCCTTCGGCCGCTGCGAGTTGCAGCTGGTGATCGACGCGCCGGGGCTGCCGCCCCGGTCCAAGAAGATCATCGAGCCGCGGGTGCCGGTGGCGAAGTGGCCGTCGCTGGGGCAGACGCTGCCGATCCGGGTGGCCCTGGACGACCAGCGACACGTCCGGGTGCTCTGGGACGAGGTGCCCACCCACGCCGAGACCGCCGCCACCGTCGCCGCCGACCTCCCGCCCGAGTACGCGGGCCCCGATCCGCTCGACGACGTGCTGATCCAGCAGGAGGCGCCGCCGTGGGCGGAGCGCGCGCCGGACGACGACTTCCGCGACGACTTCCGTGAGCCGCTCGTCGACCCGCTGGGCGATCCGCTCGGCGGGGAGCCCGCCGGCCGCCCCGAGGAGCGCGAGCCCGTCGTGGTGCACCAGCGCCCCGGCGGGCCGGTCGTGCTGGAGGGCACGCTCGTCGAGCAGCCCACGACCGGCACCCTGCCGCGCCGGGCCACCCCGACGCCCCGACCGCCGGCGGAGGAACGGTTCGACCCGCCCGCCCCCGCCGACGCGCCCGCGCCGACGGATCCGCTCGACCCGATCGACCTGCCCCTGGACGATCCGATCCCGGGCCGCGACCGGGCGCGCGAGGAGCGGATCAGCCCGGAGGAACTGGACGAGGCGATCTTCGGTCCGGCGAGGGCCGACGGAGCGGCCGGCGAGGCCGCGGCGGACGGCGACGACCTCGGTGCGCCGATCGCCGGGGTGGGGCTGACACTGCTGGTCACCGACCTGCCCCGCTCGCTGGCGTTCTACCGGGACCTGGGTTTCAGCGAGGTCGACCGGGGCTCCGGCAACGCGGTACTCGCCTCCGGGCACACCCGGCTGGTGCTGCGGGAGGTGACCGAGGCGGCGCCGATCAGCCGCCGGCTCGTGCACGTCAACCTCGAGGTGGACGACATCGACTCCGCGTACGAGCGGCTGCGCGGGACCGGCGTCCGCTTCACGTACGCCCCTCGGGTGGTCAACCGGGGCACGAAGCTGGAGGTGTGGGCCGCCGCGTTCCGCGACCCGGACGGCCACGGCATCGCCCTCACCCAGTGGCGCGAACGCGCCGACGCCTGAGCCCGTCGACCCGTCAGCCGGCCCGCCCCTGCGCCGGGCCGGCGCTCTGCCCGCCCTTTCGCCGGGCCGGCGCTCTGCCGGCTCGTCAGCCCAGGATGACCCGGCGGACGTGCAGGGCGTAGCCCCAGACCAGGGCGAAGACGACGCCCAGCGCGAGCAGGGACCAGTGCAGCAGGCCGGCCAGCATCAGCACTCCCTGCAGGACGGTGCCGGCGTGCCAGGCCCACGGCCGGCGCATCATGCCGGCCAGCAGCACCGCCGCCGCGGCCAGCGCCACGACCGTCCCGATGGCCGCCCCGCCCAGATCGCCCCCGACGACCCGGATCGGCTGGATGGCCAGCACCAGCACCAGCGCCTCCAGGACCAGCGTGCCGGCCCCGAGCCCGCGGACCGCCCGGTCCGGGTTGCGCAGCCCGGACCGTCGCGGCCCACCCGCCGGCTGCCCGCCGGGGTCTCCCCCGGCGGCCGTGCCGTCCGGACGGCCGTCGCCCACGGCGCCCCGCTCCGGGCCGGTCATCGCTTCAGCAGCCGGCGGGCGTCGGCCACGGTCACCACCGACCCGGTGATCAGCACCCCGACCCCGCTCAGCTCTCCCGGTACGTCCTCCTCGGCCATCGCCACCGCCGTCTCGATCGCGTCCGGCATCTCCTCGGCGACCTCGACCCGGTCGAGGCCGAAGACCTCGGCGGCCAGCGCGGCCAACTCCCGGGCCGGCATCGCCCGGGGCGAGCTGTTCCGGGTCACCACGACCTGGTCGACCACCGGCTCCAACAGTTCCAGCAGGCTGGCCGCGTCCTTGTCGCCGAGGACGCCGACCACCGCCACCAACTTGCTGAACGCGAACTCCTCCTGGAGCGCGGTGACCGTGGCGGCCATGCCGTGGGGGTTGTGCGCGCCGTCGAGCAGGATGGTCGGCGCACTGCGGACCCGCTCCAGCCGGCCCGGCGAGGAGGCCGTCGCGAACCCCTCCCGGACGGCCTCGACGTCGAGCTGCCGCTTCGTGCCGGCGCCGAGGAACGCCTCCACCGCCGCCAACGCCACCGCCGCGTTCTGCGCCTGGTGGGCGCCGTGCAACGGGAGGAAGATCTCCTCGTAGACGCCGCCCAGCCCCTGCAGGGTGAGCACCTGCCCGCCGACGGCGACCGCTTTGCGCAGGACGCCGAACTCCGAGCCCTCCCGGGCGACGGTCGCACCCACCTCGGCGCAACGCTCCAGGATCGGGCGGGCCGCCTCCTCCTCCTGCGCCGCCGAGATGACCGTCGCGCCGGCGTGGATGATGCCCGCCTTGTGCAGCGCGATGTCCTGGATGGTGTCGCCGAGCCACTCGGTGTGGTCCAGCCCGATCGGGGTGATCACCGCGACGCCGGCCTGGAGCACGTTGGTCGAGTCCTCGGCACCGCCGAGGCCCACCTCGACCACCGCCACGTCCACCGGCGCGTCGGCGAAGGTCGCGAACGCGAGCGCGGTGGTCATGTCGAAGTACGTCAGCGGCTCCGCCGAGCGCTCGTCGACCAGCCGGGCCAGCGGCTCGACCTCCCGGTACGTGGCGGTGAACCGCTCCTCGCCCACCGGCTCGCCGTCCAGGCTGATCCGCTCCCGGACGGTCTCCAGGTGCGGGCTGGTGTAGCGGCCGGTGTGCAGCCCGAACGCCCGCAACAGCGAGTCGATCATCCGGGCCGTCGAGGTCTTGCCGTTGGTGCCGGTCAGGTGGATCGACGGGTACGCCCGCTGCGGGCTGCCGAGCAGGTCCAGCAGCGACTCGATCTTGTCCAGCTCGAAGGCCATGCGGGTGAACCCGCGGCCCGCCAGCTCGGCCTCGACGGCGGCGAAATCAGTGCGGTCGGTCACGAGGGCAGCGCCTCCAGAGCGGCGTCGATGCGGACCAGGTCGGCCTCGGCCACGGCGAGTCGGTCACGGATCTTGGCGACCACCGGCTCCGGCGCCTTGCCGACGAAGGCGGGGTTGTCGAGCTTCGCCCGGGCCTGCGCGACCTCCTTCTCGGCGGCCGCCCGGTCCTTGGTCAGCCGGGCCCGCTCGGCCGCCACGTCGATCGACCCGCGGGTGTCCAGGGCCACGCTCACCTCGCCGGGCATGGCGAGCGTCGCGCTGGCCTGGAACGCGTCGCCGGCCGGGTCCAGCCGGACCAGCGACCGGATGAGCGGCTCGTGCGCGGCGATGCCGGCGGCGGCCAGGCCGTCGAGCCGGGCGGCGACCCGCTGCGTCGGGCGCAGCCCCTGATCGGAGCGGAACCGCCTGATCTCGGTCACCACCCGCTGGACGGTGCCGACCTCGGCCTCCGCGGCGTCGTCGACTCCGGTACGGTCGGCGGCCGGCCAGGCGGCGGTCATCACCGTCTCGCCCCCGGTGAGCGCGGTCCACAGCTCCTCGGTGACGAACGGGATGATCGGGTGCAGCAGCCGCAGCAGCTGGTCGAGCACGTGTCCGAGCACCCGCCGGGTGGCCTCGGCGGCCGGGCCGCCCTCGGCGAGCACCGGCTTGGTCAGCTCCACGTACCAGTCGCAGACGTCGTCCCAGGCGAAGTGGTACAGCAGGTCGCAGACCTTCGCGAACTCGTACGCCTCGAACTGCTCGTCCACCTCGGCGGTGACGTGCGCCAGCCGGGACAGGATCCACCGGTCGACGGTCGAGAGCTGCGCGGCCGCCGGCAGCGGGCCGTCGGTGTGCGCGCCGTTGATCAGCGCGAACCGGGTGGCGTTCCAGAGCTTGTTGCAGAAGTTGCGGGAGCCCTGGCACCAGTCCTCGCTGACCGGGACGTCCTGACCGGGGTTGGCGCCCCGGGCGAGGGTGAACCGGGTGGCGTCGGCGCCGAAGCGGTCGATCCAGTCCAGCGGGTCGACCACGTTCCCGAAGGACTTGGACATCTTCTTGCCGTGCTCGTCCCGGACCATGCCGTGCAGCGCGACGACGTCGAACGGCTGTCGGCCGTCCATCGCGTACAGGCCGAACATCATCATCCGGGCGACCCAGAAGAAGAGGATGTCGTACCCGGTGACCAGGACGCTGGTCGGGTAGAACTTCGCCAGGTCGGGGGTCTGCTCCGGCCAGCCGAGCGTGGAGAACGGCCACAGTCCGCTGGAGAACCAGGTGTCCAGCACGTCCTCGTCCTGGTGCCAGCCCTCGCCCGTCGGCGGCTGCTCGTCGGGGCCGACGCAGACGATCTCGCCCTCCGGGCCGTACCAGACGGGGATGCGGTGACCCCACCACAGCTGCCGGGAGATGCACCAGTCGTGCATGTTGTCGACCCAGGCGAAGTACCGCTTGGCCAGCTCCGCCGGCTCGATCTTCACCCGGCCGTCGCGCACCGCGTCACCGGCCGCCTTGGCCAGCGGGGCGGTGTTCACGAACCACTGGAGCGACAGGCGCGGCTCGACGGTCGTCTTGCAGCGGGAGCAGTGCCCCACCGCGTGCACGTACGGCCGCTTCTCGGCCACGATGAGACCCTGCTCGCGCAGCGCCGCGACGATCGCCGGCCGGGCCTCGTACCGGTCCAGGCCCTCGAACGGGCCGGGGGCGGTGATGATGCCCCGCTCGTCCATGATCGTCAGGGACGGCAGGTCGTGCCGCTGACCGATCTCGAAGTCGTTCGGGTCGTGCGCCGGCGTCACCTTGACCATGCCGGTGCCGAAGCTGGGGTCGACGTGCTCGTCGGCGACGATCGGGATGCGCCGGTCGGTGAGCGGCACGGCGACCTCGGTGCCGATCAGGTGCCGGTAGCGCTCGTCGTCCGGATGCACCGCCACGGCGGTGTCGCCGAGCATCGTCTCGGCCCGGGTGGTGGCCACCACCACCTCGTCGCTGTACCGGATCGAGATCAGCTCACCGTCGTCGTCGGTGTGCTCCACCTCGATGTCCGACAGCGCGGTCAGGCAGCGCGGGCACCAGTTGATGATGCGGTTGGCCCGGTAGATCAGGCCGTCGTCGAAGAGCTTCTTGAACATCGTCTGCACGGCCCGGGACAGGCCCGCGTCCATGGTGAAGCGCTCGCGGTCCCAGTCGACGGCGTCGCCGAGACGCCGCATCTGGCCCAGGATCGCGCCGCCGGACTCGGCCTTCCACTGCCACACCCGCTCGACGAACTTCTCCCGGCCGAGATCGTGGCGGGACAGGCCCTCCGTGGCGAGCTGGCGCTCGACCAGGTTCTGGGTGGCGATGCCGGCGTGGTCCATGCCCGGCAGCCAGAGCGCCTCGTAGCCCTGCATCCGCTTGCGGCGGTTCAGCGCGTCCATCAGGGTGTGCTCGAACGCGTGGCCCATGTGCAGGGAGCCGGTGACGTTCGGCGGCGGGATGACGATGGTGAAGGGGGGCTTGTCGCTGTCCGCCGACGCCCGGAAGTGGCCGGCAGCCACCCACTGCTCGTACCGTCGCTGCTCTACCTCACCCGGTTGGTACTGGCCGGGCAGGGTCGGGGCTTCGGGGCGTCGGGCATCCGGTCTCTCGGTCACCCTGAAAGTCTACGGAGGGCTTCTCCGGACCCGACGTGCGCCACCTGCCGTTCGCGTACGGTGTCGGCTATGTCCGACGCACATCTCACCGAGCGGGCGGTCACCGACGGCTCCGAGCCGATCGACCTGACCGACGAGCCCATCCAGCTCAGCAACCGGGACCCGGAGCACGCCCCCGAGCGGCGGGCGGCACGGTCGCGGCGTCGGCGGATCGCCTGGGCCGCGGCGGCGCTGGTCGGGCTTGCGGGAGCCGCCACGATCGGCACGGTGGGCTGGCGGGTGGCCCAGCAGAAGGACGCGGACCTGGCCACCCCGGACCGGGTCGCGGGCCTGGTCCGGGACGACAGCGAACGGGCCCGCAGCACGTCCGACTACCTGCGCAGTGGGTTCGCCGCCGACATCGACCTGGACAGCAGCTTCGGCACGGTCTACCGGGACCCGTCCGACGACAAGCGTTCGGTGCTCGTCTTCGGCGGCACGACCCTGCTCTGGCAGCCGGAGCGGGACCTGGACAGCCTCTTCGGCCTGCTGACCGACGAGACCGGCAAGGTGACGGGGCTGCGCGAGGTGGCCGCAGGCCGCCTTGGTGGCGTGATGAAGTGCGGCACCACCAGCGGCGACGGCGGCGACTTCGCCGTCTGCGGGTGGGCCGACCACGGCAGCGTTGTGATGGCCATGTTCCCCGGCCGCTCCGTCGACGACGCCGGCGGGCTGTTCCGCTCGATGCGCGAGGAGATGCAGACCCGCAAGTGACGGGGCTGCTCGGTGGTGGCCTCGTCTGCTCGTTCCCGGGCGGGGTGCGGGCCGGCCGTGCCGGCTGTTGGATCCTGGGTGGGTCGGGGCGGGCGGTGGCGGTTGTTGCGGTTCGTGTTGCGGTGGGGTTTGGGGGCCC
>NZ_JBPQTP010000154.1:0-12431 GCF_051386395.1 Micromonospora sp. URMC 106 | reverse complement strand
CCCCCCCGGCTACGGCGCCCAGTCGGGGTCGCGGCCGAAGGCGGCGACGAGGCGGTCCTGCGGGTCGGCGTCCGCCGGCACGTCGACCTCCGACCGCACCAGTCGGCCCTGTTGGTAGTCGCCGATCCGCTGGCTGAACCAGCGGGCGCACTCGGCGACCGCGGCCGCGTCCAGCCGGGGGTCCGCGCCGATCGCCACGGCCAGGTCCCAGCCGTGGATCAGGTGTTCCGCGATGAGCTGGCGCAGGTACTCGTCCGCCGGGGTCTCGCCGGCCGAGAGCGCGACGGTGCGGTCCAGCGCCCCGGGGTGGGTGAACGCCAGCTCCGCCTGTGCCGCCGCCTCCCGGGCCGCCCCGACCGGGTCCGGGCCGAGCAGGTCGCCCTCGTAGCGGTCGCCGACCTCCTCGATGGTCCGGCCGGCGAGCAGCGGCACGCACCAGCGGTCCTCGCCGACGACGTGGTTGACCAGCCCTCGGACGTCCCAGTCGGGGCAGGGGGTCGGGTCCGACCACTGCCCGGGGCCGACCAGCTCCACCCGGTCGGTGAACTCGGCCAGGCTGCGGCGGTACGTCTCCAGCGGGTCCATGCCGACGATTGTTCCGGCTGGCCCCGGGGACCGAGCCGTTTTGCCCGCTTCGGGGCCGGCCGGGTGCTTTCGCCGAGAGCGCGGCGGCCGGCGGCGACGCCCGGGGCGGCGTCGAGGCGGGCCGGGTCAGTCGAGCTGGTCCGGGTCCAGCCCCAGCTCGCGGGCGGTGACCAGGCGGACCCACTCGGTGAACT
This sequence comes from Micromonospora sp. URMC 106, assembly GCF_051386395.1. Taxonomy (NCBI): domain Bacteria; kingdom Bacillati; phylum Actinomycetota; class Actinomycetes; order Micromonosporales; family Micromonosporaceae; genus Micromonospora; species Micromonospora sp. URMC 106. Next base: position 11,652 of record NZ_JBPQTP010000154.1, on the reverse strand, counting down.
GGCGGCGGGAGATCACCCGGTCATGCACCGCGAGCTGCACCGCCAGGCCGTCCATGACCGCGCTGATCCGCCACGCGGCGCCGGCCGGGTCGGCGCACTCGAAGGTGCCGTCGCGGACCCCTTCCCTGATCACCGTCGCCAGGTCCTCCCGCCAGCGCAGGTCCAGCCGGCGGGAGACCTTCTCCAGCTCCGGGGTGCGCAGCGACTCCGCCCAGCCGTCGATCCACATGGCCCAGGACGTCGCCCTGCCGGCGGGGGTGTAGAGCTTCACGATCCTGCGCAGCTTGGTCAGCGGCGGGGCGCTGGACCGCATCACGGCGTCCAGCCTGGCCAGGTCCTGCTCGACCGCGTACGCGAACGCCTGCGCGAGGAGCCGGTCCTTCGTGGCGAAGTGGTAGAAGACCAACGCCTGGCTCACCCCGGCCGCCTGCGCCACGTCGGCCGTGCGGGTGTTGGCCAGACCCCGTTCCACGATCACGTCACAGGCCGTGCGCAGCAGGGCATCCAGGCGGATCTCGGCCGCACGTCTCGTCACGCCGTTACCGTAGCCCATGCGGTTGAACACGGGCAGTCACCGATCACGGCCCGTCCGCTCTCGTCAGAGTCGGAAGCCGGACAGTTTCGCCTGTTCCCCGGCGGCCTCCCGCGCGCCGGCCCGCCGCCGCTCCGCCGCTCCGCCGCCCCGGGGCGGCGGTCGTCCCGACCCATCCTCCTAGGAAGCCTTGGGGCGGGGGCGATCGTCACCGCCGGACGCGCCGAGAGGCACCCCGATTTGGCAACCGCTCGTCGGCTCGGCTAAAGTTCTCACCCGTCACCGGTTAACGCCGGAGACACGCGGACGTAGCGCAGCTGGTAGCGCATCACCTTGCCAAGGTGAGGGTCGCGGGTTCGAATCCCGTCGTCCGCTCGGAGATGCCGCCACGCATGACGGGGGCAACCTCGGTGGGGTGGCCGAGAGGCGAGGCAACGGCCTGCAAAGCCGTGTACGCGGGTTCAAATCCCGTCCCCACCTCGGCAACAGGCGAGGGCGATTGGCGCAGTGGGAGCGCGCTTCCTTGACACGGAAGAGGTCACTGGTTCAAACCCAGTATCGCCCACCAGCAGGAAGGCCCGTCACCATCCGGTGACGGGCCTTCGCCATCTCCGGAACCGCCTCCGACAGGGGGCGCTCCGGCGCCACGACACGGCGACCGCCCCGCCCGCGGTGTCGTCGCGGACGGGGCGGTCGCGCCTCCCCCGGAACCCGACCGGACGCGTCCCCCGTTGCGGCGCGTCCGGACGTTCGGTCGGTGGATCACCGGAGTGCGGGCCGGACCGTGGGTCCTGGCGACTCGCCGAGCCGGCGCACCGGGCTTGGGATGGCCGTGGCCGTCGACGATCCAGCCGTCCTCCCGCACGTCACCGCCGGGGTCGGCCCGAACCGGCGAGGCGACCGGGCCGGCGTGCGCCGGCCCGCCGGACACCGCCCCCGTGGCCCGGGGCCCGGACGGTCCCCAGCACCACGACCGGCGACGCGGCGGCCGCCATCAGCGCACGGGTCTTGTTCCTCATTCCGGGCCCTCCCAAGGCGTGCGGGTGGCGGGCCGGCGGCGCGCGTGTCCCGTCGCCCGACCCTGCGCCCACAGGCTAGAAAGCACCCCCGGCCGGGCGCGAGGACCGATCCGCACAGCGATGGCGCGGGCGGTGTCGGGCTGCACAGCGGCGGGAGCCGACGACCGCTCAGGCGCCCGGGCGCCCGGCGAGGCCGCCCACCGGGTCCCCGCCGGTGGCCGCGTCGAGGATGCGCACGGCGAGCCAGAGTTCGTGCCGGGCGCTCGGCCCGCGCAGCAGGGAGCGTCCCAGCGCCTGCTCGGCCCGGCCGAGTCGTTTGCGGACGGCGGACACCGAGACCCCGAGCGCGGCGGCGGTGTCGGGCAGCCGCGCCTCGGCGCGCAGCCACGCGCGTACGGTCGCCAGGCCGACGGGGGTCGCCCCGCTCGCCAGGGGAGCGACCTGACCGCGCGCCCAGAGGCGCAGGGCGGGGGTGGCCAGCAGCCGGTCGAGGCCGACCCACCGCGTGTCGTCACCGGCGGGCACGTCCATCCGCGCGGTCCCGGCCCCCCGGTCGCGACCGGCTGCGCCGCTTCCGCCGAGGTCCGCGCCGGGCGGGTGCGGCGAAGCGCTGTCCGGCCCGTCGGCCGGCGTCGCGGCGGGACCGAGCAGGTGCAGGGCCAGCCACGCGACCGACTGGTCGGAGACCCGGGAGAGGTCGAGGTCGAGGCGGTCGCGCAGCACGGCCAGCCGGGCCGCCAGGGTGTTGCGGTGGATGCGCAGGTGGCGGTGGGCCGCGCCGTCGAAGGCGAGCCAGGAGCCGAGGGTGGCGAGCAGTTCCGGCCCGTCGGGGTCGATCCGCCGGGCCGGCCGGTACGACAGGCACGGCGCCAGCAGCGTCCGAGCCCACTCCTGACCGTCGGCGCCGAGCAGGGCGCGCAACTCCGTCGCCCGGTCGAAGCGGCAGTGCCCGTCCGGCCCGTTGCGGGCCACCGCGAGGGCGTGGATCGCCTGCTCGTAGCCGGCGGCGGTCCGGCGCAGCGGGACCGGCTCGCTGACCCCGACCCGCGTTCCCGGCACCCGTCCGGTGACCAGTCGGCCCAGCGCGTCCGCCTCGCGGGCGTCCGGCGGTCCGGCGCGGTCCGGGGCCGGCACCAGCGCGATGAGGTGCCGGGAGCGGACCGGGCAGGGCACCACCCAGGCCCGCCCGCCCAGCGCGCGGGTCACCTGTCCGGCCGCCTCGCCGCGCCGCCGGGACGCGCACTCGACGACGCACACCCGGACCAGGTCGGGCAGGTGGGGGCGCAGCGCCGCCGCGATGCGCCGGGCGGGCGCCACGTCGCCGACCATCAGCAGGTGCAGCACGGCCTCCCGGCTGCGCACGTCGCCGGCGGCGACCCGGCGCCGGGCCGACTCGGAGCGCTCCAGCCGCCAGCAGAGCCCGAGGAGGCGCGCCGCGTCGGCGAGCAGGTCGCCGGGGACCGGGTCCGCGGGGTCGACCACCGCGAGCCAGGGGGCCGGGTCCGTCCCCTCGTCGGGGTCGCAGCCCGCGCCGTCGTCGGGCGTCCCGTCGCCGAGGGAGACCAGGTGGACCGTGGGCGTGCCCGCGCCACCCCGCACGGCCACCGGCGTGCCGCGTCCGTGCAGCTCGGGTACGACGCGGGCGGCGTCGGCCAGCACGCGGCGGTCGAGAGGACTCCGGCCCGGGCACACGGTCAGCAGGGTGCCGTCCACGCCGATCAGGGCGGCCGCGGCGGACCGGCAGGCGAGCCGGTCGAGGATGGCCGGGACGGGGTCGGGGCCGGCGGCGAGGCGGGTCATCGCGATGACGGCCTCGCCGCGTTCGGAGCGGAACCGCGACGGTGGCCGTCCGAGCGTTCGCGACCCGTCCAGCTCCGTACGCATGACAGCAGACGGTATTACCCAGGTGGGGCGGGTCACGAGGCGAGCCGGCCGAGGGGTGACGCCGGGCACTGCCGTCCTCCGGCAGCGTGCCCGGTCCACCGTCGGATGGCGGCGCGGCGCCGGAGGGAGCTGCGGCGTCGCGCGGCGCCGGGGGAGCGGCGCGGCGTCGCGCGGTGCCGGGGGGCGGCGCGGCGTCGCGCGGTGCCGGGGGAGCGGCGCGGCGCCGCGCGGTCCGCGCGGGTGGCGTACGGCCGGCACCGGGCCGGCGACGGCGACGGGCCGCCACCCTCCCGGGTGCCCGGCCCGTCCCTCGCGGTGCGGATCCCGCGACCGTCCAGCTCCGTCGGCCGCGCGGACGTCAGGTCAGAGCGGCGGTGCGACGTCCCGGCGCTCCTCGACCCGCCGGTACTCCACCGGCTCGGTCGTGCTGACCACCTGGCGGCGACGGCCCCAGATGAGGGTGGTCATGATGAGGCCGAGCACCCCGGCCGCCATGAGGATCCAGCCGACGATGTCGAGGTTGATGCCGCCGAGGCTCGCGTCGAGCGCGAAGGTGAGGATCGCGCCGAGCGCGATCAGGAAGATGCTGGTGCCGATACCCACGACAGCCTCCTTGGTCACAGGGGATGTGGTGCGCTGTCGAAGGACGCCATTACCCCGTGGCTGACCAGCGCAACCATCCCGGTCGGGTAGAGTTTCCTCCGTCGCCGGCGAACGCCGGTGGCACGCGGACGTAGCGCAGCTGGTAGCGCATCACCTTGCCAAGGTGAGGGTCGCGGGTTCGAATCCCGTCGTCCGCTCGCGATCCGCCTGCTTGGTGGTCCGGCTTGCCGGGCCGGGCGGTCACCCCAGGGCGATTGGCGCAGTGGGAGCGCGCTTCCTTGACACGGAAGAGGTCACTGGTTCAAACCCAGTATCGCCCACCAACATCTGCCCACCGCACCGCCGCGGTGCCCGTCCGGGGCGCGGCTCAGTGGGCGATCGCCAGCGCGAACGGCACCGGCCCCAGGGCGGCGACCAGCGGCCGGACCATGAGCACAAAGGACTCGGGCCACCAGGCGTTCGCCACCGCGCCGAGGTCGACGATCCGCTCCGGCGCCCAGCCGAGGTCGGTGAGCAGGCCGGCCACCACCTTCTTCGCGTCCGGGTCGTCGCCGCACAGGAAGGTCGACGGCGGCACGGCCAGGCTGGCCGGGTCGGCCATCAGCGACGGCGGTCCCACCGTGTTCAGCGCCTTCACCACGCGGGTCTCCGGCAGCGCGCCCTGCAGCTCCTGCGCGAGGTTCCCGTAGCGCAGGCGGGACGCGAAGCCGTCCGGCCCCTGCTCCACGGCGTTGGAGACGTCGACCAGCACCTTGCCGGCCAGGACCGGGCGCAACCGGCGCAGCACGTCGATCGACACCGCGCCGGGCAGGGCGTTGACGACCAGCTCGGCGGAGGCGGCCGTGGCCTCCAGCCGGTCGCGGGAACCGACGAGAACCTGGTGGCCGGCGGCGGACAGCGCCGGGGCCAGTGCGCGCGCGACGTTGCCGGCGCCGAGGATTCCGATCACGCTCATGCCCCGACGCTAATCTGGGGTGCCGCCTCACCGGCAGTACGCACTTCAAGGTGCCTGGAGGATCCGATGGCCACCACCAGCACGGCCGACCGCCGGGCCGGTGCCCGCTCGGCGTACCTGATGTCGCTCGCCGCGTGCCCGACGCACCGCGTCCTCGACCGGATGGGTGACCGCTGGGTGAGCCTGATCCTCAAGGAACTCGCGTCCGGACCGTGCCGCTACGGCGAGTTGGCCCGCGCAGTCGCCGGCGCCACCCAGAAGATGCTCACCCAGACGCTGCGCGGCCTGGAACGCGACGGGCTCGTCGCGCGGTCCGTGACCGATGCGGTGCCGCCCCGCGTCGAATACCGGCTGACGCCGCTCGGGGAGAGCCTGCTCCCGGTCATGGCGGTGGTGACCGAGTGGGCCGAGCGGCACATCGGCGACGTCGACGCCGCGCGGGTGGCCTACGACTCGGTCACCCGGCGCTGACCGCTCCGCCGCCTCGCGGTGCCCCGCTCAGCCGCGGTTCTCGCCGGACCGGGGGCCGGTCGCGGCGTAGACGGCGAGCTGCACCCGGTTCGCGTTGCCCGTCTTCGTCATCAGGTTGGCCACGTGGGTCTTCACGGTGGTCACGCCGAGGTGCAGCCGAGCGGCGATCTCCGGATTCGACAGCCCGAGGCCGACCAGTGCGAGCACGTCGCGTTCGCGGTCGGTGATGCCCTGCGGCGCCTGCGTCGGCGCCCGCATCGCCTGGGTCCGTACCGCCTGCTCGACCAGGCGGCGCAGCACGGCCTGGCTGAACGGGCTGTCGCCGGCCGCCGCCCGGCGCACCCCGTCGAGCAGTTCGTCCGGGCTGCTGTCCTTCACCAGGAAGCCGCAGGCACCGGCGGCCAGTGCCGGATAGAGGTGGTCGTCGTCGTCGAAGGTGGTCAGCACCACCACCCGGACCGAGGGGCGCTGCGCCAGGATGCGGGAGGTCGCCGTGATGCCGTCGACGCCGGGCATGCGCAGGTCCATCAGGACGACGTCGGGGTGCAACTGCGCGGCGAGGCGGACCGCCGTCGCGCCGTCGGCCGCCTCGCCGACGACCTCCATGTCGGGTACGGACTGGCACAGCATCCGCAGACCGGCGCGGACCAGTTGTTGGTCGTCGACGAGGAGGACCCGGATCACGTCGTGGCTCCCGTGGGCATCAGGGCGGTCAGGCGCCAGCCGGACTCCGTCGGGCCGGCCTGCAACCGGCCGCCGAGGACCTCCACCCGCTCGCGTAGGCCGACCAGGCCGTGACCGCCGGACGCGCCGGTGGCGGGTCCCGCCGACCCGCCGAAGTCCCGCAGGTCGAACTCGACCTGATCGTCGCTGACCCGGACCGACAGCCGCGCCCGGGCGGTCGTCCCCGCGTGTGTGGCCACGTTGGCCAACCCCTCCTGGGTGAGGCGCAGCACGGCGAGCGCCGTGCGAGAGTCCAGCCGGACGACCTCGGGGTCGATGTCCACCTGGACGGTCAGGCCGATCTGGTGGCTGCGGTCGACCGCGGTGCGCAGGGCGACCGGCAGGCCCTCGGGTTCGACGAAGGACGCGTACCGGGTCGACCCGGGATCGCGGAGCACGGCGACCAGGCGGCGCAGGTCGGCCAGGGCGCCCGCGCCGGTCGCGTGCACGTCGTCGAGCACCTGCCGCACCCGCGGGTCGTCGAGCGGCAGCACCCCGCGGGCCACCCCGACGCGGAGCACGATCGAGGCCACGTGGTGGGCCACCAGGTCGTGCAGTTCGCGGGCGATGGCGGTGCGTTCCTCGGCGCGGACCCGGGACATCTCCTCCCGGGCGCGGTCGGCGGCCTGCCGGTTCAGCTCGCCGAGCGCCCGCACGTGCATGCCCAGCAGCAGCGGGCCGGCCACCGCGGCGGTGGCGGCGTACAGCACGGTCAGGGCGACGTCGAGCAGTTCGTCGTAGTCGGAGAGCATGCTGCCCGCGATCGCGACCGCCAGGCCGCACCACACCTGCCGGCCGGAGCGTCTCGCGCCCAGTTCGAACATCGCCCACGCCAGCGCGACCGTGGGGACGGCGTCGTTGTCGGCGCCGAAGAACCAGCCGGCGGCGAGCGCCGCCGATATTCCGCACACGACGGTGACGGGGGACCAGATCCCGACGTAGCCGAACGCGATGACCCCGATCGCGAGGAACCGGTCGAGGAGGCTGAGGGTCTGTCCCCCCGGCGCGAGGACGAGGTAGCCGACGCCGCTGAGCCCCACGACGGTGAGCCGGACCGCGGTGTGACGTTCCTCGAACAGCCGCCCCACCCAGAGCATGCCGCTCATCCTAGGCGGCGGGCGGCACGGGACGTAGCCACGAGATCGCCGCGGCGACGGCCGTCGCCACCACCAGCGCGGCGAGCGCGGCCAGCGTCGTCGCGTCCGGTGCGATGAGCGGCTGGCCGCGGAGCGCCTGCCAGGTCACGAGGACGAGCAGCCCGCCGTAGGCGAAGGCGAACACGATCACCAGCCGGCTTCTCCGAGCGTCGTCCTTGACGACCAGCGGCAGCAGCATCGCGAACAACAGCACCGCCTGGAGCCCGTGGATGCCGACGAAGTGGCCGACGCGGAGGTCACCGCCGGTCGTGCTCCACCCGGTCACCGGCATGCCGGGCCCGCCGTCGGGCACCCCGACGGCGTGCGCGCCCATGGTGGTAGCGAGGCCCTGCTCGTCGAGTGCGAGTTGCGCCGCCGTCGGGGTGACCATGGTCAGCCCCTGCAACAGGCCGGCCAGGAGAAGCACCAGACCCAGCCGGACGGCCCACGTGCCCGCCCGGTCCGGCATCCCGTCCCGCCAGAGCAGGACCGTGATGACGGCGGTCGCCAGCCACAGCACCACGATGAGGGCGCCCATCGCGCCCCACAATCGCTCGTCGAGGGGCGTGGCCTCGTTGAAGTGGCTGGCGCGACCGCGGGCCGCCTGGAAGACGATGATGCCGACCTCCAGCACGGCCGTGACGGCGATGACGGCCCCGGCCAGCCGCGCGATCCGCCGGCCCCGGCGCAGATGTGCCAGCAGCCAGGCCAGGGTGAGCGCGTAGAACACGAAGGAGAGGGCGAACTTGGTCGGCTTGAGCCAGATCGGTACGCCGCCGAGCACACGGTCGTCGGCGTACAGGCCGACGGCGCTGATCACGAGCAGGCCGGCCATGACGGCGGCGAGGAAGGTCAGGGAGGCGCTGCCCCGCAGTGCGGTACGCAGTGGTGTGGTCATGGATCGACGATCGCCACCAGCGGTGCCCGGCACCTCCTGCCGCGAGGCCAGACCGGGCTCCTGCGGCCGGCCGGTGCCTCCTCCGACAGCAGGAGGCCGTGCGGGCGGCTGCCGGTTCTGCCGTGGGCAGATCCGCTCACCGTGAACATCGGGCCGGATCGCCGCGTTGGACCGGCACAGTAAGCGCATGAGACTGCTGGTGCTGGGCGGGACGGGTTTCGTGGGTGGCGCGACGGTGACCGAGGGGGTGCGTCGGGGCTGGTCGGTGACGGTGTTCAACCGGGGTCTGCACGGCACGACGCCGGAGGGCGTACGCCGGTTGCGGGGTGACCGGAGCGCGCCCGACGGCCTGACGGCGCTGGCGGACGGCGAGTGGGATCTGGTGGTCGACACCTGGGACGGCGCGCCCCGGGCGGCGCGGGACGCCGCCCGCGCGCTGGTCGACCGGGTCGGCAGCTACGTCTATGTCTCCAGCGGCTCCGTCTACGCCCCGCCCGTCGCCAGCGGCGTGGGCGAGGACGCCGCCGTGGTGGACGCCGAGCCGGACGCCGACGACGGCGACTACGCGCACAACAAGTCCGGCGGCGAGCGGGCCGTGCGGGAGGTGTTCGGCGACCGGGCGCTGGTCGCCCGGGCCGGGCTGATCCTCGGGCCGGGGGAGGACATCGGCCGGCTGCCCTGGTGGCTCGGGCGGGTCGCCCGGGGCGGGGAGGTGCTGGCGCCGGGCCCGGCCGACCTGCCGTTGCAGTACGTCGACGTGCGGGACCTGGTGGGCTGGATGCTGGACCGGGGCGCCGAGGGGCGGGGCGGGACGTTCAACGTGGTGAGCCGCACCGGGCACGCGACGATGGGTGAGCTGCTCGACGCCTGCGTCGCGGCCACCGGCGCGGACGCCCGGCTGCGCTGGACCGATCCGGAGCCGATCCTGGCCGCCGGCGTGGTGCCGTGGAACGACCTGCCGGTCTGGATCCCGGCCGGGCACGAGTACCGCTGGCTGCAGGAACGCGGCGTCGAGCGGGCGTACGCGGCGGGGCTGACCTGTCGCCCGGTGGCCGAGACGGTCGCGGACACCTGGGCGTGGCTGCGGCAGGTCGGCACGGTCCCGCCGCGGGCCGGACGCCCGCAGCGCGCTCCCGTCGGGCTGGCCCCGGAGCGGGAGGCGGCGCTGCTGTCCGCGACGGGCGCGGCGGGCGCCTGACCGTAAATTGATGGCAAGGCATCAGTACGTGCGGGCGCTCGTGTCGCAGCTCTCGGGAACCCCGAGGTCGGCGGAAAACTCGACGAGCTTGTCGTGACCGCACCGCCCGATGCCCCATAGCGCAAGATCGTGAGCAGGTTTGATACCCCCGCCGGGCACGCCTGGCGGGGGTATCAGCGTGATCGGCGGGGAGGTCGATCTGGATCGGCCTGGTCAGGCCCGCGCTACCGGCAGAATCAGCACGTCGTCCACGTCGCGGCGTGGGGTCGGCCAGCCCGGCTGGCCGTACCCGATGCGCATCACCATCTGCGGGGTGCCGAACCGTCCCAGCGACAGCCGCAGCTGCTCCCGCGCGCTGGGCACCTCGATCGGTTGGGACAGCATGGACACCGCCAGCCCCGAATCCGTGGCGGCCAGCAGCACCCGCTGCAACGCCTGCCCGGCGACGACCTGGTCGACGGCGGTGTTGCCCGGCGAACCGAGCACCGCCACCAGCGGCTCCGGCTCGAAGTCCCGCCCCGGCGCCCGGTTGAGCCCGCCGAAGCCCCGAGAGGGCAGCAGGTCCTGCGGCTCGCCCTGCGGGCCGCCCGAGGAGGCCGGCACGCCGTCCGGGGCGGGGGCCGAGCGCACCCACTCCTCGCGTTCGGCCACGTACGCCGGATCGCGTTCGAGGACCCGGTGGGCGCTGCGGGCGATCTCGGCGAACGCGTTCACCGCGCTGACCCCGATCAGCAGCTCCAGCCAGCATCCCTCGACGCGGGCCGCCTCACCGAGGCGCCAGCGGGCGTCGGCGGGCACCGGGTCCGGCCAGAACGGCGCCCGGTTGCTGAACCGGCGGGGGATGGCCGCGTGCAGGGCCTGCTCGGCGGGGGTGGGACGGCGCGGCACGTCCGGGACCAGTCGGGCCACCACGTCCGGCTCGGCCGGGTGGGGGCGCAGCCGCACCTTCGCCGGGGTGCCGGCCGCGGCCAGGGAGAGCCGCAGGTTGAACAGCGCCGCCCCGCAGGCGATGCGGACGCCCCAGCCGTTGGGGTCGGTGGCCGGCAGGCGCCGGGCCGGGTCGACCAGCACCTCGATGCCGCCGTCGCGCAGCCGGAACCGCCACGGCTGGGTGTTGTGCAGCGACGGTGCCCGTACGGCGTCGGTCGCGGCGGCCCTCAGCTGCTCGACGGTGAAGCCGGTGTCCATGGTTGTGCTCCTTCCGTGGCAGTTCGTGCCGCCCCCGTCTGGTACACCTCCACGGTGCGTCAGCGGGCCGGGGCGCGGGCAGGGCCGGACGTCCCGTCCCGCCGGGCCCGACCGGCCCCGTCCCAGCTCAGGGACCTTCGGTCCGGCGAGTGGCCCGCCCTGTCCGCGCCCTGACGAGCCGACGACCGGCCGGCGAGCGGGGCGACGGCGGTTCGGGACCTTCGGCCCGTGCGGGATCCAACCGGGAGGGGGTAGAAACGGGGGATGATCCGCGTGTTCCTGCTCGACGACCACGAGGTCGTCCGCCGTGGCCTGGCCGACCTGCTGCAGAGCAGCGGTGACATCGAGGTGGTCGGCGAGTCCGGCCTGGCCCAGGAGGCGGCGCGGCGCATCCCGGCCCTGCGGCCCGACGTGGCGATCCTCGACGCGCGGCTGCCCGACGGCAACGGCATCGACGTGTGCCGGGACGTCCGGGCCGTGGACTCGTCGATCAAGGGCCTGATCCTCACCTCGTACGAGGACGACGAGGCGCTCTTCGCGGCGATCATGGCCGGCGCGGCCGGCTACGTGCTGAAGCAGATCCGCGGCACCGACCTGGTCGACGCGGTGCGCCGGGTGGCGGCCGGCCAGTCGCTGCTCGACCCGGCGATCACCACCCGGGTGCTGGAGCGCATCCGCAGCGGCGTCGAGCAGCCCCGCGAGCTGAAGTCGCTCACCGAGCAGGAGCGGCGGATCCTGGAGTACGTGGCCGAGGGCCTGACCAACCGGGAGATCGCCGGCAAGATGTTCCTGGCCGAGAAGACGGTGAAGAACTACGTCTCCAGCGTGCTGGCCAAGCTCGGCCTGGAGCGCCGCACCCAGGCAGCAGTCCTGGCCACCCGCCTCCTCGGCAAGACCCACTGATCAACCGCACTCACGTCCGCGCCGCCCCACCCGCTCTCTTTCCTCGCCGATCTTGCAGTTTCTGCCCTCGAAATGAGGTACTTGCCCCTTATGCCGGGGCAGAAACTGCAAGATCGCGAGCCAGAAGGGGCGGGGCGGTGGG
>NZ_JBPQTP010000153.1:0-12770 GCF_051386395.1 Micromonospora sp. URMC 106 | reverse complement strand
TCACACCGCATGCTCGCCGACACCCGACCCGGCCGACTGCTCGCCTTCACCAACCCCGACGCCGGCCACCACGACGGCCCCGACTGGGACGACGACGAGCACGAGGTGCACCGCTGGTGCCGGCTGCTGCGGTGGTACGGGATGGCGGCTGATCCGGCCGACCTGCGGCTGCGCCGGCCGCCGGCGGGGGACACCCCGACCGGGGTCACCCTGCTGCACCCCGGCACCAAGATCATGGCCAAGCGCTGGCCGGCGGAGCGCTTCGCCGCGCTCGCCCGGGAGCTGACCCGCCGGGGGCACCGGGTGGTGCTGACCGGCAGCGCCGACGAGCGGGCGCTCGCCGAGCGGGTCGCGTACGCCGCCGGGCTGCCCGGCACGGCGGTGCTCGCCGGCCGGACGGGCCTGGCCGGGCTGGCGGCCCTGGTCGCGTACGCCCGGCTGGTGGTCTGCGGGGACACCGGCGTGGCGCACCTGGCCACCGGCTACGGCACCGCCTCTGTGGTGCTTTTCGGCCCGGTCTCCCCGGCACTGTGGGGGCCGCCACCGGACTGGCCCCGGCACCGGGTGTTGTGGGCCGGCGCACGGGATTGGCCGAGGTGGGACGGGGTAGGAAGCCATCCGACGTTGGCGGCCATCGGAGTCGACCAGGTGGTGGCCGCCGTGGACGAGGCGGAACAGGCGGTGCGGGTGTCCGGTGCGGTTGCGGCGTAGTGATCCGGGCAGGCCGGGGTACGGGCGTCGCCGGCGCGGCAAGGGCTGGCTCTTCCTCGACCCCTCCGGCGAGCCGGTCCGCGACGCGGGCGAGCTGGGCCGGCTGCGCGAGCTGGTGATCCCGCCCGCCTGGCGGGACGTGTGGATCTGTCCCTACCCGAACGGGCACATCCAGGCCACCGGCGTGGACGCGGCGGGACGCAAGCAGTACCTCTACCACCCCGTCTGGCGGCAGAAGCGCGACGAGGCGAAGTTCGACCACGTGCTGGAGGTGGCCCGCCGGCTGCCGGTGCTGCGCGAACGGGTGGCGCGGGACCTCTCCGGCCGGGGGCTGAACCGGGACCGGGTGCTGGCCACGGTGACCCGGCTGCTCGACATGGGCATGTTCCGGGTCGGCAGCGACCAGTACGCGGTCGGCGACGACGCGACGTTCGGGGTGTCGACCCTGCGCCCCGAGCACGCCCGGTCCCGGGGCGGCTGTGTGGTGTTCGAGTTTCCCGCCAAGGGCGGCATCGAGCAGGTGCGCCGGATCGAGGACCCGGAGCTGTGCCGGGTGTTGACGAACCTGCGCCGCCGGCGACGCGCGGCCGACCGGCTGTTCGGCTACTGGGATGGCCGCGACTGGCGCGACGTGCGCAGCGACGAGGTCAACGACTACCTGCGCGACGCCAGCGGCGGGGAGATGACCGCGAAGGACTTCCGAACCTGGCACGCCACCGTGCTGGCCGCCTCCGAGCTGGCGACGGCCGGGTCGCAGCGCTCGGCGACCGCCCGGAAGAGGGCGGCCGCGGCGGTGATGCGGGACGTCGCCGAACTGCTCGGCAACACCCCGACGGTGGCACGCACGTCCTACGTCGACCCGCGCGTGGTCGACCTCTACCACGACGGCGTGGTGGCCCCGGTCGACGGGCGGACCGCTCGCGAGAAGGTCGAGCGGATCGTGCTGGAACTGCTGGAAGACGCCTGACCGGCCCCGCCCTCGGTCCTGGGGGGAGAGTGGCGGGGCCGGGGTCCAGGACGCCGTCGGGGTGGTCACCGGGCGGCCGCCCGCCGCCTCGGTGGGCGGCGGGCGCCTCGCCACGGCCCCCGTTGACGCCCGATCCCGCTGTCGCCGTCGGCTCGGAGGGGATCGGCCGCTTCGGGTGTCAGTCTGCCCCGACCCGGTTGACCGTGGACGCCGTCGAGTTGACTTTCCGTGCCAGCTCCGCCTGACCGGCGCGCCATGCCTGCGGGGTCGTGCCGTGCACGGACCGGAACACCCGGCTGAAGTGTGCCTTGTCGGGGAATCCCCAGCGCGCCGCGATCGCCTGGATCGGGTGGTGGCGCAGGCCCGGGTCGGCCAGGTCGTGCCGGCACCGCGCCAGCCGCAGGTCGCGGATGTACGACGCGACCGTCGACTCCTCGGCCTGGAAGAGTCGGTGCAGGCTGCGCAGCGAGATGTGGTGCGCGTCCGCCACCATCTGGGGGCTGAGCGTCGCGTCCCCGAGGTGCCGCTGGATGTAGCCCTGGACCTGGGTCACCAGCGCGCGCCGGCGCACCTCGGTGGGCACGGCGTCCTCCGCCACCAGGTGCCGGCCGAGCATGGTGGACGCCAGGTCCAGCGCGACGGTGCCGAGCCGGGCGGCGTCGGCGGCATGATACTGCTCGGGGTGGTTGGCGACCTGGACGAGGAAGTGCGCCAGCAGGGCGCCGATCCCCTCGGTGCCCGACATCCGGCCGCCGAGCAGGGGCGCCAGGCGGTCCGGCGGCAGCGGCAGCGCGCCGTGCGGGATGATCGCCACCACGGACCGGGCCGGCTCCCGGCCGTCATCGTCGCCGAGGTGCCGGACCCCGTGCGGGCGGGAGCCGTCGTAGAAGGTGAACTCGCCGGGCCCCAACAGGCTGCTCTGGCCGGCCTGGTTGGCCACGCCGTCGCCGTTGACGGTCAGCGCCAGCGTGTAGATCTCCGGATCCGACTGCCGCACCAGCTTCGGCGTCCGCACGCCGTCCAGCGACGGGTACCGGTAGTTGACCACCTGGATCGGGCCGAGCTCGATGATCTCGGCCCGCGCGGCGAAGTCGTGCGCGTGCTCCGTCCGGATCCGCAGCGGCGACGCCGTGCGGGCCACCACGTCCAGCCACATGTCGAAGCGATCGGCCGCCGCGACCTGTTCGGTGTCGATGGTCGTCCGCCGCAGCATTCCCGCCCCCGTCCGTCGCTCCCGTCCGGTGGACATTGTCCACCGTGGTCGGTCACCGGCCCGGTGGCGATCGGGACGGTGTCCGCGAGTCCCGGTACGCCTGCGGGCCGACCCCCGGGTCGGCCATGCCGACCCCGGCCACCATCGGCCCACCGCCGCCAGGCCGCGCCCACCCGCCGGACACGCGAGGGCGGCACCGGACGACGCCGGTGCCGTCCTCGTCGCGTCAGTCGTTGAGCACCTGGGCGAGCCGGTCGCGGAAGCGCCGCTCCGAGTCGCTGACCACGTCCCCGCCGAGGCCGAGGATGCCGCCGCTGGAGGCCGCGCCCACCACCTGCTCGGCGATCTCCACCAGCCAGTGCTTGTACGCGCCGGCCTCGCCCTCGTCCACCCTGGCGGCCAGCAGCGCCGCCGCCTGCTTGGCGCGGCCCAGCACGTCCTCCAGGTAGGCCCGCGGGTCGGACGGCTCGATGACCGGCAGTTCCTCGCCGGCCTCGGGGTCGCCCACCCGCGAGACGATCTCCCCGGCCACGGCGGCGACCAGCGGGCTGGCCGACTCCCGGCCGGCGGCGATGGTCTCCAGCCCGGCCGCGTTCTCCGCCATGGTGCGCCGGGTGCCGTCGGACTCGGCGGCGCTCGCCGCGGTCAGCACCGACTGCGGCAGGCCCGCCAGCAGCCCCCACTCCTCGTCGGAGAAACCGAATCCGGTGTACGCCGGCTGCTCGATCACGGCAACGCCCCTTCCGCACTGAATCGCTCGTCGTCCACGGCCCCGCCAGCGGAGCCCGGCTCAGGCTAGTCGAGGGTCAGCAGGCCCTGTTCGGACACCACGCTGACGGACAGCGTCTTGTACCCCACCTCGTCGAACAGAACCGTCATCCGGTCCTCCTCGTAGCTCAGCACGAGGCCGGCACCCCACTCCGGGTGCCGGACCTGGCTGTGCACCGGGAAGGGCCCGACGGCGCCGTCGTCGGGGGTGCTGGTGCCGGCGTGGCAGTTGTCGCAGTGCCCGCAGACCTGGGTCATCTGCTCGCCGAAGTAGGCCAGCAGCGTCTGCCCCCGGCAGGCGGTGGTCTCGGCGAAGGCCCGCATCATGTCGGTACGCGACCGGGTCACGCTCTGTTGCCGCTCCGCCTCGGCCAGGGCCGCCGCGGCGGCGTCCACCGGCGTGGGGGAGTAGCGCGGCGCCCCAATGCGCTGCTTCGCCCGGGGCTCGGCCGCGCCGACCTGCTCCAGCAGGGCGAGGTACTGGCCGAGCTTGCGCGGGCCGAGGCCGGTGACCTCCCGCAGCTCCTTCTTGGTGCGCGCCTTCTTGCGCAGCAGCGCGGACAGGTCGCGCAGCTCCGTCGCGTCCGGCAGGCCGCCGCTGAAGAAGCGTTGCAGCCCGACGTCCTCGGCCTGCCAGAGCAGCAGCACCCGGGCCGGCGCGCCGTCCCGGCCGGCCCGCCCGATCTCCTGGAAGTAGCTGTCCGGCGAGTCGGGCAGCGCCATGTGGACCACCCAGGCGATGTTCGGCTTGTCGATGCCCATCCCGAACGCCGACGTGGCGACCATGATCGGCACCTGGTCGGCGAGGAACGCCTCGTGCAGTTCGGCGCGGGCCCCGGCCGCCATGCCGCCGTGGTAGTGCTGCGCCGGGAACCCGGCGTCGGTGAGCCGGGCCGCCAGCTCCTCGGCGGAGCGCCGGGTGGGCACGTAGATGATGCCGGGCCGCGTGTCGTCGCGCAGCAGGGCGATCAGCCGCCGCCACCGGTAGTCCTCGGTCGGGCAGTGGGCGACCTCGAGGAACAGGTTCGGCCGGTCCAGCCCGGAGACCACCACCTCGGGCTCGCTCAGCCGGAGCCGCGCGATGATGTCGTCGCGTACGGGCGGGGAGGCCGTGGCCGTGAGCGCCACCACCGGCGGCCGGCCGATGCCGTCGATGAGGTGGCCGAGCGCCAGGTAGTCCGGGCGGAAGTCGTGCCCCCACGCCGAGATGCAGTGCGCCTCGTCGATCGCCACCAGCGCCGGCTTGAGCGACTTCACCTCCGCCATCCGGTCGGGGTTGGCGAGCTGCTCCGGCGTGATGAAGAGGAACTCCGCCCGTCCGTCGCGGATCTCGGCGATCGCCTCCGCCTGCTGGGCGGGCGACTCGTCCGAACTGATCCGCACCGCGCGCAGCTCGGGCCGCTGCCGCTCGTTGAGGGCCGCGATCTGGTCCTGCTGGAGGGCGAGCAGCGGAGAGATCACCACGGTCGGGCCGGGGATCAGGCTGGCCGGGATCTGGTAGATCGCCGACTTGCCGGCGCCGGTGGGCAGCACCACCAGGGCGTCGCGGCGCTTCATCACCGCCCGCATGGCGGCCAGTTGGTGCGGTCGCAGCGCGGTCCAGCCGAAGAGGCTCTTCGCCGCGCGGCGCAGCGTCGTCGAATGCGTGGACGGTTTCATCGAGGGCCGGAGGTACCCGCCGTGATCAGCGGCGAAACCGCTCCCAAGGTGGCCTGGGCGACGCCGCTCGCGCGCCCGGGGGCCGGCCCGGCCGCCGGCCCGCCCGGCGACGGGGCGGCAGGGGCGGGCGACGCACCGGGGCCCCGGCCGGGCGGGTGCGGGTTCCGCCGGGCCGGGGCCGGCGCCGTCGGCGGTGCCCCATCGGGGCGGGCCGGTGCGCCGTCAACGCAGGCGGGGCAGCACCTCGCGCTGGTAGAGGTCGAGCAGGCCCTGCCAGTTCGGGCCGGTGTTGGCGACGTAGACCTCGTCGAAGCCCGCCTTGGCGTACTCCTCGATCTTGGCCAGGTGCGCGTCGGCGTCCCGCCCGCAGACGAACGCGTCCTTCATCATCTCCGGCCGGACCAGCTCCGCGGCCTGCTCGAAGTGCCGCGGCGAGGGCAGCACCTGGGACAGCTCGCCCGGCACCCCGGCGTTCGGCCAGCGCTCGTACGCGATGCGCATCCCCTCCTCCTCGGTCTGCGCGTACGCCGCCTTGAAGCCGGCCTGGCACGGCTTGTCGCCGCCGCCGCCCTCGCGGAACCGGCGCACCAGCTCCGCGTCGGGGGACGTGTTGACGAAGCCGTCGCCGATCCGCGCCGCCAGGTCGACGGCCTTCGGGCCGAAGCCCGAGACGTAGATCGGCGGGGGAGCGTCCGGCAGCGTGTAGATCCGGGCGTGCTCGACGGTGTAGTGCTTGCCGTGGTGGTTGACGAAGCCGCCCCGCCACAGCTCGCGGATCACCTCGACGGCCTCCTCCAGCATCTCCAGCCGGACGTCGGTCTGCGGCCAGGCGTCGCCGAGGATGTGCTCGTTGAGCGCCTCGCCGCTGCCCACCCCGAGCACGAACCGACCGGAGTGCATGACCGCGCTGGTGGCCGCCGCCTGGGCCACGACCGCCGGGTGGACGCGCACGGTCGGGCAGGTGACGGCGGTGGTGACCGGGAGCCGGCAGACCTGGCTGAGCGCGCCGATCACCGACCAGACGAAGGGGCTCTGCCCCTGCGCGTCGGTCCACGGGTGGTAGTGGTCGGAGATCCAGAGCGCCTCGAAGCCGGCCCGCTCGGCGCCGCGCGCCTGCTCCAGCAGCTCGGCGGGCGTGTACTCCTCGGTGGACAGGAAGTAGCCGATCCTCATCGTTCCCCCTCGCGGTGTCGTACCGGGTCCAACGAGGCAGGCGGTACCCCGGTGGCCGCCGTCGGAACCGGTCGGTCCGCGCGGGCGCGGGTCAACGCCGGAACATGGCGCGGATCGCGGCGAGCAGCAGCAGGCCGCCGACCACCAGGCCGAGCAGGCGCACGCCGGGGACGTCGGCCGGGCTCGTCGCGTCGGCGAGCAGCAGGGAATCCATCCCCGAACTGTCCCCAGTCCCGCCCGCGACGGCAACTGTAAGGTTTATTGACTATTTCTTCGCGCGATGTGACCATGGCAGCACCGCCCGCCGGTGGCGGGCCCGCCGGGCGCGGAGAAGACGGGGGTACGACGACCGCATGAGCCAGCGAACCATCAGCCACCACGCGGGCGGGCCGGCGTGAGCGGGCGCGACGACCGACCCCTGGGACCCGGCGGGGTGGCACCCCGCGGCGTGGCCGACGACCGCCGGCCGGTCGCCGCCGAGCGGGCGGCGGTGCCGGCGTGAGCGCCGGGAGCCTCGCGGCCCTGGCCGCCGCCGTCCTGCAACCCGGGTTCGTCGGCACCACCCCGCCGCCCTGGATCTGCCGCTGGCTGGGCGAGGGGCTCGGCTCGGTGGTGCTCTTCGCCCGCAACGTGGTCGACCCGGAGCAGGTGGCCGCGCTGACCGCCACCCTGCGCGCCGAGCGTCCCGACGTCGTCGTCGCCATCGACGAGGAGGCCGGCGACGTGACCCGGATCGAGTCCGCCCGGGGCAGCTCCCGGCCGGGCAACTTCGCCCTCGGCGCGGTGGACGACCCGGCGCTCACCGAGCGGGTCGCCGAGGACCTGGGCGCCGACCTCGCCGAACTCGGGATCACCCTGAACTACGCGCCGGACGCCGACGTCAACTCCAACCCGGCCAACCCGGTGATCGGCGTCCGCTCCTTCGGCGCCGAGCCGGCGCTGGTCGCCCGGCACACCGCCGCCTGGGTGCGGGGCCTGCAGGCCGGCGGGGTCGCCGCCTGCGCCAAGCACTTCCCCGGACACGGCGACACCCGCGTCGACTCGCACCACGACCTGCCCCGGATCACGGCCGACCGGGCCCGCCTCGACGCCGTCGAGCTGGCCCCGTTCCGGGCCGCCGTGGCCGCCGGGGTGCAGGCGGTGATGACCGGCCACCTGCTGGTGCCGGCGCTGGACCCGGAGCTGCCGGCCACCCTCAGCGCCCGGATCCTGGGCGGGCTGCTCCGCGACGAGCTGGGCTTCTCCGGCGTCGTGGTCACCGACGCCGTGGAGATGCGGGCGGTCGCCGGCCGGTACGGCTTCGCCGGCGCGGCGGTGCGCGCCCTCGCGGCCGGCGCCGACGCGATCTGCGTCGGCGGGGAGCGGGCCGACGAGGAGTCGGCGCGGCTGCTGCGCGACGCCGTCGTGGCCGCCGTCGTCGCCGGTGACCTGCCCGAGGAACGCCTCGCCGAGGCGGCGAAGCGGGTCGGTCAGCTCGCCGCCTGGACGGTGGGCGCCCGCGCCGACCGCCGGCCCCGGCCCCGCCCCGGCCCGGGCGGCTCCGCCGTCGGGCTGGCGGCTGCCCGCCGGGCGCTGCGGGTCACCACCGCGCCCGCCGGCGTCGGCGCGCTGCCGCTGACCGGCCCCGCGCACGTCGTCGAGTTCGAGCCGCCGCGCAACATCGCGATCGGGCCGGAGACCCCGTGGGGCCTGGCCGCCCCGCTGGCCGACCTGCTCCCCGGCACCACCACCGCCCGCTACGCCGAGGCCGACGTGCCCGCCGACCCCACCGTCGGGGCGGCCGGCCGGTGCGTGGTGCTCGTGGTGCGCGACCTGCACCGGCACGGGTGGATGCGGGCGGCGGTGGGCCGCGCGCTGGCCGCCCGCCCGGACGCGGTCGTGGTCGAGCTGGGCGTGCCCGAGGCGGTCACCGGGGCGGTCCACGTCGCCACCCACGGCGCCACCCGCTCCGCCGCCCGCGCCGCCGCGGAGCTGCTGACCGGCCGCTGACCGGCCCGCCGGGTCGTCCCCGCTACGCCCCGGGGACGACCAGGTCGGCGTACTCGGGGTGCCGGTCGATGAAGGCGGCCATGAACGGGCAGCGCGGCACCACCTTCGTGCCGCGCTCCCTCAGCTCGTCGAGGGTGCCCCGGATCAGCGCCGCGCCGACGCCCATGTTCTGGAACCTCGGGTCCACCTCGGTGTGGGTGAAGACCAGCACCTCGTCGCGCGGCAGGTACGCGGTGAACCCGGCCAGCGCGTCGTCGACCAGGATCTCGAACCGGTGCTTGGCGGGATCGTCCTCGACCAGGGTGCTCACCCGGTCATTCTGCCCCCGTCGGCGGCGAGCCGGTCCAGTTCCGCGAGCAACCGGTCCACCTCCTCGGCGGTGTTGTAGTGGTAGATGCTGGCGCGCACCGCGCCGCCGCTGTCCCGCAGCCCCATCGCCTGGAAGTACTCGTAGGCGTGGTAGTCGCCCGCGGAGAGGCAGAGCCCGGCCGCGCCCAGCTCCTCCTGGGTCCGCTGCGGGGAGAGCCCGGCCAGCCGGAACGACACGGTCGGGCAGCGCCGGGCGGGGGAGCCGAGGACCCGGACGGCGGGCAGCGCCGCGAGCCCGGCGAGCAGCCGGTCCAGCAGCGCCTCCTCGTACGCCTGCGCGGCCGCGAGCCCGGCGCGCAGCCGCTCGCGGCGGCTGCCGGTGGCGGACGGGTCCAGCCCGGCCAGGTGGTCCACCGCGGCGGCGACCCCCGCCAGCAGGGGGAAGCTCGGCGTGCCGTACTCGAAGCGGTCCGGGACCGCGTCGGAGGAGGGCAGCAGCTTCGCCGGGCGCAGCCGCTCCCACGTCGCCGGCGCGGCCACCATCGCGGCCAGGTGCGGCCCCGACCACTTGTAGGCGCTGGTGACCAGGAAGTCCGCGCCCAGCGCGGCCAGGTCGGTGGGGCCGTGCGGGACCGAGTGCACCCCGTCGACACAGACCAGCGCGCCGGCGGCGTGCGCGGTCTTGGCGATCGCCGCCACGTCGGGGACCGTGCCGATCGCGTTGCTGCCGGCGGTCACCGCGACCAGCCGGGTCCGCTCGCCGAGAAGGTCCGCGTACCGGTCGACCGGCAGTTCCCCGGTGTCCCGGTCGAACTCGGCCCAGCGCACCGTCGCGCCGGCCGCCTCGGCGGCCTGCACCCACGGGCGGACGTTCGCGTCGTGGTCGAGCCGGGAGAGCACCACCTCGTCGCCGGGGCGCCAGCCCGCGCCGAGGGTGCGGGCCAGCGAGTAGGTCAGCGCCGTCGCGCTCGGACCCAGCACCACCCCGTCGGGTTGCGCGCCGAGCAGGTCGGCCACCGCCGCGCGGGCTGCGGCCACCATCTCCAGGGACCGTCGGCCGGGCGCGAACGCGGCGCTGCGGTTGCCCACCGCCGCGCGCATCGCGTCGGCGACCGCGTCGATCACGGGCGCGGCGGTCTGGGTGCCCCCGGCCCCGTCGAGGTGGACGAAGCCCTCGGCCAGGGCGGGGTAGGCGGCCCGGGTGCGGGCGATGTCGAACGGCATGCCGGGGACCCTAGCCCCGCCGGCTGCCACCGGCCCGCCGTCCCCCGGGCGGTGGGGTTCCCGGACTGCGGCGGGCCGGGCCGGCCCCCGGCGCCGACCGCCCGGCCGATGATCATTCGCTGCCGGTGTCGCGGGCGTCTCGTACCCTTGGCGGCGTGACGAACCGACGCGTTGACTCCCCGCTGATCCCCACCCGCCGGGCCGCCGGCCTGCTGGCCGGCCTGGCGCTCGGCGTCGCCCTGCTGGCCGGCTGCAGCTCCGAGGGCGCCAGCACCGACTGCGGCCTGGACGCCTGCACGGTCACGTTCGACCGGGGCGTCGACGCCCGCGCCACCATCCTCGGCGTGGAGGCCAAGCTGGTCGGCGCGCAGGGCGACCAGGTGACCGTCGAGGTCGCCGGCGAGCAGGTGTCGCTGACCACCGGCCAGCAGGCCACCGAGGTCGGCGGCTTCGCGGTGACCCTGGACAGCGTCACCGACCAGGAGGTCAAGATCCGGGTGTCGAGGAACCCCGGCAACTGACCCGCCCCGGGCGGCGGTGGCCGACGTTTGGGGATCTCCGCATTCGGAGATTGTGGCGCCATGTCACTCACCCGGAACGCCGAAGCCACCGCCTCCCGCACGGCGAACAGCAGGTGGCTGGAAATCCTGGCCCGAGTCGGTTTCATCGGCTACGGCATCGTGCACCTCCTGTTCGCCTGGCTGGCGTTGCAGATCGCGTTCGGGAAGCCCGCCGACGACGGGGACCAGTCCGGCGCGCTGCGCACCATCGCCGCCCAGCCGCTGGGCAAGTTCCTCGTCGTCACGATCGCGGTCGGCCTGCTCGCCATGGCGATCTGGCAGGCGTTGGAGGCGGCCGTCGGGCACCGCGCCGAGCGCGGCAAGGAACGGGTCTGGGAGCGGCTGGCCTCGCTCGGCCGGACCCTCGTCTACCTCTACTTCTCCTGGACGGCCTTCAAGGTCTTCAGGGACGCCGCCGCCAACAGCGCCGACCAGCAGGAGGCGCTGACCGGCAAGGCCATGGAGTCCTCCGGCGGCCGCTGGCTCGTCGGCCTGGCCGGGCTGGTCCTCGCCGTGATCGGCGTCGGCCTGGTGATCTACGGGCTGGTCAAGCGCTTCGAGAAGCACCTCAAGAGCGGCGAGATGGGCCCGGAGACCCGGCGGCTCGCCCGCCGGCTCGGCATCGCCGGCTACGTCGCCAAGGGCGTCGCGTACGGCATCGCCGGCCTGCTGATCATCGTGGCCGCCCTGAGCTACGACCCGGAGAAGGCCCGGGGCCTGGACTCCGCGCTGCGCACGCTGCGCGACCAGTCGTACGGCCAGCTGCTGCTGACGCTCGTGGCGCTCGGCATCGGCGCCTTCGGTCTCTTCTGCTTCTTCCAGTCCCGGTACCGGAAGGTCTGAGCCTGGTCGATTCCGGCGGGACCGGGCATCATTGGGCCTTTGTGCCCGAAGCGCCACCGCCCGGTCCGAAGGAGGAGAGAGTCTGTGCAGAGCTACCTCGGAACGATCGTCGCCGCGCTCGCCGCGGCGGCGATCGCTCTGTTCGTGGTCGAGATCGCGCACCGGGTGGTCCGGCGGCTCGGCCGGCGCTCGCTGCTGCTGACCGAGCTCACGGAGCACGCGCACCGGTCGATCCAGGTCGCCGCCACCGTCCTCGCCGTGCAGTTCGCCGTCCGGCTCAGCACCGGCTACGCGGTCGGCGAGCAGTGGCGGCGGGTGCTGCTGCACGCGCTGGTGCTCGGCGTGATCGCCAGCGTCGCCTGGCTGGTCGCCTCGCTGCTCGTGGTGGCGGAGGACACGGCGCTGGCCCGCTTCCGGGTGGACGTGCCGGACAACCGGCACGCGCGGCGGGTGCGGACCCAGGTGGTGATGCTGCGCCGGTTGACGATCGCGGTGATCGTCGTGCTGGCGGTCGGCGTGATGCTGATGACCTTCCCGGCCGTACGCGGCATCGGCGCCGGCGTGCTGACCAGTGCCGGTGTCGTCGGTGTGGTCGCCGCGCTCGCCGCGCAGAGCCTGCTGGGCAACGTCTTCGCCGGCCTGCAGCTCGCCTTCAGCGACGCGGTGCGCCTCGACGACGTGGTGGTGGTCGAGGGGGAGTGGGGCCGGATCGAGGAGCTGACCCTCAGCTACGTCGTGGTGCAGATCTGGGACGACCGGCGGTTGATCCTGCCCACCTCGTACTTCACCAGCAAGCCGTTCCAGAACTGGACCCGGACCGAGGCGGCCGTGCTGGGCACCGCCGAGTTCGACGTCGACTGGGCGATCCCGGTGCAGGCCATGCGGGAGGAGCTGCGTCGCCTGGTGGAGAGCAGCGAGCTGTGGGACGGCCGGGTCTGCGTGCTCCAGGTGACCGACGCGACCGGCGGCATGATCAAGGTGCGCGCGCTGGTCAGCGCGGCCGACGCCGGCAGTCTGTGGGACCTGCGCTGCCTGGTCCGCGAGCACCTGGTCGCCTGGATCCGCGACCACCGGCCCACCGCCATGCCCCGGATGCGCACCGAGATCGGCGACGCGGAGAGCAACCTGCCCTGGCAGTGGGTGCGGCCCCGGCGGCCGGTGCGCCGCCTCGCCGACGGCGAGGTGCCCGACGACGCCCGGGTCTTCGGCGGCAGCGACGACGGCGACGCCCGCAGCGAGGCGTTCGTCGGCCCCGACGAGCCCGCCGAGGCCCGCCGCTGACCCACCGCTGCGCGCGCCACCGGAGCCTCCGCCGAGGCGCGCCGCTGACCCACCCCCGCGCGTCCCACCGGAG
>NZ_JBPQTP010000152.1:0-12953 GCF_051386395.1 Micromonospora sp. URMC 106 | reverse complement strand
GCTCAGCGGTCAGGCCGAGGCGGCGTACGCCCGTCTGGTGGGCCGGCCCCTCGGCCGGCCTGCCCGGCGCCGCCGGCGGTGGCGTCAGCGTCATCGACGTCAGCGAGGCGACATTCCAGTCCGAGGTTCTCGAACGCTCGCTCACCACACCGGTGATCGTGGACTTCTGGGCCGAGTGGTGCGAGCCGTGCAAGCAACTCTCGCCGGTGCTGGAGCGGTTGGCCACGGAGGGCGGCGGCGCCTGGGTGCTCGCCAAGATCGACGTGGACGCCAACCCGCGGATCGCCCAGATGTTCCGGGTGCAGGGCATCCCCATGGTCTACGCGGTGGTCGGCGGCCAGCCGATCGACGCCTTCTCCGGCGTGGTGCCCGAGGCGCAGCTGCGCCAGTGGATCCAGGCCGTACTCAAGGCCGGTGGCGTGACCGTCGCCGAGCCGGAGGACCCGCGCCTCGACGAGGCCGACGACGCCCTGATGAGCGGCGACCTCGACGCGGCCGAGCGGGCGTACAAGAAGATCCTCGCCGAGTCGCCGGCGGACGCCGCGGCGGAGGCGGGCCTCGCCCAGGTCGGGCTGGCCCGCCGGGTGGCGGGAGCAGACCCGGGCGCGGCGATCGCCGCCGCCCAGGCCAACCCCGACGACGTCGAGGCCCAGCTCCTGGCCGCCGACATCGAGGTGCTCAGCGGTCAGGCCGAGGCGGCGTACGCCCGTCTGGTGGGCCTGGTCCGCCGCACCGCCGGCGACGACCGGGAGAAGGTACGCCAGCACCTGGTCGGCCTCTTCGCGGTCGCCGGGCCGGAGGACCCCGCGGTCGCCTCGGCCCGCCGGGCGTTGGCCAGCGCCCTGTTCTGAGCACGCAGCACGCCAGCGCGGGCCGGCGTTCCGGCCGGCCCCCCCGACTCTTCGAGGACGGGAGCCCATGATGCGCCGGATCGCCGTCCTCGACGCGCCCAGCAACCTCGGCCTGCGCCCACCCACGCCCACTTCGGTGCCCGGCTGCGCCAAGGCCCCGGGCGCGCTGCGCGACCAGGGGCTGCTCGCCCGGCTGCGGGCCCGGGACGCCGGCTGCCTCACCGCGCCCCGCTACGACCCCGGCGACTGGCGCCCCGGCGACGGCGTCTGCCACGCCCGGGAGATCGCCGACTACTCGGTGGCGCTCGCCGAGCGCATCGGCGCGATCATCGACCGCGGGGAGTTCCCGCTGGTCCTCGGCGGGGACTGCTCGATCCTGCTCGGCTCGGCGCTGGCCATGCACCGGCTCGGCGAGGCGGTCGGCGGCCGGATCGGGCTCGTCTTCGTCGACGGCCACTCCGACTTCCGGCACCCCGGCAACGCCTCCTACGTGGGCGCGGCGGCCGGTGAGGACCTCGCGCTGGTCACCGGGCGGGGGCAGGCCGACCTGGCCGCCATCGAGGGCCGCCGACCCTACTTCCGGGACATCGACGTGGTGGTGCTCGGCATCCGCGCGCAGGACGAGTACCGGCTCGACCTCCAGGCCGCCGGGATCACCACCCGGCCGGTGCCGGCGCTGCGCGCCGAGGGTGCCGCACGCACCGCACAGTGGGCGCACGAGCAGCTCGCCGACTGCGCCGGCTACTGGGTGCACATCGACGTCGACGTGCTGGACCCGGCCGTGATGCCGGCCGTAGACGCCCCCGACCCGGGCGGCATCGCCTTCGCCGAGCTGGAGATCCTGCTGGCCGGGCTGGTCGACACGCCGCACTGCCTCGGCGTCGAGCTGACGGTCTTCGACCCCGACTACGACCCCGACGGGGCGTACGCGGCCGAGATCGTCAACACCGTGGCGGCCGGGCTGCGCCCCGTCTCCGCGCCGGGCGCGGTGCCGCCCCGGCTGCTGCCGGGCCCGCCGGCGGCTGCCCCCTCGCCGGTCCCCCCGGCGCGGCGGGGCAACGGCCGTCCCACCGAGGCCCCGAGCATGCTCTCCCCAGCGGTCGCCCCGGCCTTCGTCTCGGCCCCCGCCCCCGCCGTCGAGGACGACGGCGAGGACGCGGGCGGCGTCGAGGAGCGGGCCGAGGACGATGCGCCAGCTCTCCTCGGGCCGCTCGGTCCGGTCGCCCCGGTGGCTGCCGGCTCCGCCGGCCGGGTCGAGCCGGGCCAGGTGGGACCGGGCCAGGTCGGGCCGGGCCAGGTGCGGCCGCACGACTCCGCCGGTCCGGTCGGGCCGGGTCAGGTGGGGCCGCACGACTCCGCCGGTCCGGTCGGGCCGGAGCCGCTCGCGCCGGAGCCGGTCGGGCCGCCTGCCTCCGCCGGCCCGGGCCTGCTGCGCCGGGCGCCGCTGGCGGGTCTCGACCCGGGGGCCGCGCTGCCCGCGACCGACGACGGCCCCTCGCCGTCCACCGCTGGCATCGCCTGACCGACGATGCGGGCGCGGCGCAGGGGGCCGCTTCGGGCGCACCGGCGCACCGGAGGCTCCCGGCCGCTCCGGCTGCTTCGGACGCGCTGGCCGCTCCGGGGGCGATCCGCGGCCGGCTGGCCGAACCGGGACGACCCTGATCAGGATCGGGCGGTCGGTCCGTGGCCCGGCGGGCGTCACCGCCGGGGGACGCCCACCCGGCGATGGGCGTGACGCGTCGGTCGGGCTGGCGTGTCCTGGCGCGTCAGCGGGGGAGGGCGCGCAGGAACCGTTCGGCGATCGGTACGGCGGTGGCGGTGCTGGCCCCGCCCTGCTCGACGAAGACCGCGAACGCGACGTCGCCCTGCCAACCGACGAACCAGGCGTGCGTGTGCGCCGGGTTGTTGTCGTACTCGGCGGTGCCCGTCTTGCCGTGCACCGGAGCGCCCGGCACGTCCTTCAACGCGCTGCCGGAGCCGGCGGTGACCACCTCGCGCATCATCGTCCGCACCGACTCGACCGACTCCGGCTTGAGCTCGGGGCCCGGTTCGGCCGGCTTCGCCGGGGCCGGGTCCAGCACCAGCTTCGGCTGCTCGAACCGGCCGCGGGCGACCGCCGCGGTGGCGGAGGCCATGGCCAGCGGGCTGACCACCGTGGTGCCCTGCCCGATCGCCGCGGCGGCCTGCTCGGTCGCGCCGCCGTTCGCGGAGACCTTGCCGGTGAAGGCGTCCAGGCCGAGGTCCCACTGCCCCTCCAGGCCCAGGGACCGGCCGGCGACGGCCAGCCCGTCGGGGCCGAGCTTCGGCGCCAGCGCGGTGAACGCCGTGTTGCAGGACTTGGCGAAGTCGGTACGGAACGGCACCGAACCCAGCTCGAAGTTGTCGGAGTTCTTGAACGGCCGGCCGTCCACGGTGAACGTTTTCGGACAGGCCACCGTCGCGTCCGGGGTGACCGCACCCCGGTCGAGCAGGCCGAGCGCGCTGACCATCTTGAAGGTGGAGCCCGGCGGGACCTGGGCGGTGAAGGCCAGGTTCTCCCCGGCCGCGCCGGGACCGTTGGCGGCGGCGAGGACGGCGCCGTCGCTGATCCGCACCGCCACCAGCGCCGCCCGGCGCTTCTCGGCGTGCAGGGCGGCGTCGGCCGCGTTCTGCGTGGCCACGTCGAGCGTCGTCTTCAGCGGCTGCCCCGGCTGCGGCTCGCGGCGGAACACCTCGGTGCCGGTGGGCACCAGCGTGCCGTCCGGGCCGGGGCGCTCGGTGATCACGGTCAGCCCGGGCGCGCCGCGCAGCCGCTCGTCGTAGCGGCCCTGGAGGCCGCCGTGGCCGACCAGGTCGCCGGCCGCGTACCGGTCGGGGTGCTTCGCGAGATCGTCGGCCTGGGCCGGGTCGACGGAGCCGAGCACCGCCCGGGCGAACTCGCGGGTGGGCGCGAGGTCGATCTTGTCCTTGCGGAACTTCGTGCCCGGCAGGTCGTAGACGCGCGATCTGATCTGGCGGTACGCCTCCTCGCGCAGCGTCACCACCTCGACGAACGCGCCGGGATCGGCGTCGGCGAGCCGCTTGGGCAGGCCGGAGAGGTCCACCGGCGGGGTGATCGCCGGCCGGATGGCCCGGAAGGCGGCGTCCAGCTTCCGGCTCAGCCCCGCGACGTCGGTGACCTCGCTCGGTTGCAGCCCCACCCGCACCACGGGCCGGGGCGCCACGATCGGCTGGCCGGCGCCGTCGAGCACCGCGGCCCGGGGGCCGGCGTCCCGGCGCAGCCCGAGGCGGTCGCCCCGGCTGAGCTGCTCCTGCACCAGCTGCGGCTCCCAGATGACCCGCCACTCGTCGTCGCCGCCCCGACTGAGCCGGACCTGCCGCTCGTACGCCCAGCGGGTCTGGCCCGGGAGGGTCCACTCGACCTTGACCACCGCCGTCGCGAGGTCCGCGGTGATCTTCGCGTCGCCCTGCCTGGTCAGCGCCGGCGGCGTGGCCGCGAGCTCCCCGGACAGCTCCTTGATCTCGCGGGACACGTCGGCGGCCGGCACCTTCGCGCCCGCCGGGTCCACGAACCCGACGGCCTGGAGGTCGCCGGAGCGCCAGCCGGTCAGGAACGCGTCGACGCTGCGCTCCGGACCGTCACCGTCCGAGCACGCGGTGAGCGCGACGGCCGCCAGCGCGGTCGCGGCGAGCACGGCCAGCGGCGGGCGGTACCGGTTGCGGCGGTGACGGCTGGGGTACGAGAGGTGCATGGAGCGGGTCCCTCCGGGTCTCGGACTGCCCCTGCACGCTAGTACGCACGCGCCGGCCGCACGGCCCCTGCCCGGCGCGACGTGCGCAAAGACGGAGCAGTGACGGTGTGATGAACAACCCGAGGCGGGGTACTCCCCGAGCGGCCAACCTCGTACCCGCAACGGGTGAAAGGACAAAGTCCGGAACCGGACGTCCGCACCGTGGTCCGCCGACGAAGGGGCGGAACGGCAGGGCCTAGGCTGGGCGGCAGAGTGACCCACAACGCGGTGGGTCGAGGGGAGTGGCACCGATGGACCGGCGTCCGGCGATCAAACCGGGACCCGACCTCCGGCAGGATGACACCAGCCGGGACGACAGCTTCGATTCGGCAACCGACGGGGACGGCTTCGGCCGGCTCGACACAGGAGTGACCGGGATGACCGGTTCGAGCATCGACACCATCTACGATCTGGGGATGCCGGCCGACGCGCTGGCCGACGACGTGGAGGACAACGAACTCGACGAGCCGGTACCCAACGCGGAGCGCCTGGTGGCCCAGGCCGTGGCGCTCGCGGGGGACGACCACGACGCGGCGACACTGGTCAGCCGCTTCTGGCGGTTCGCGCCCGACGAGGAGCTGATCGGCTTCACCGCCGAGGAGATGCTCGACGCGGCCCGCGCGCACCGGGACCTGGCCCAGCAGCGGGTGCCGGGCGAGTTGAAGCTGCGCATCCACGAGCCCGACGCCGACCAGCACCACACCGTCATCGAGATCGTCACCGACGACATGCCCTTCCTGGTCGACTCGGTGACCGCCCTGCTCAACTCGCACCACCTGGACGTGCACCTGCTGGTGCACCCGCTGGTGGTGGTGCGGCGCGAGCCGCTGGGCCGGCTGGTCGAGGTCGCCGCCGACGTCGAGCCCGACGACGCCATCGCCGGTGACCTGGTCGAGAGCTGGATGCACATCGAGGTCGACCCGGTCCGCGACGCCGCCGAGCGGGAGAAGCTGCGCCGGGAGCTGCAGCGGGTCCTCACCGACGTGCGGGAGGCGGTCGAGGACTGGCCGAAGATGCGCCAGCGGGCCCTCGCCCTGGCCGACGAGCTGGCCGCCGCGCGGACGTCGGACAACCGGCCGCCCGTGCCGGAGAAGGACATCACCGACTCGGTGGAGCTGCTCCGCTGGCTCGCCCACGACCACTTCACGTTCCTGGGTTACCGGGAGTACCGCCTGGTCGACACGAGCGACGGGGGCAAGGCGCTGGAGGCCGCGCTCGGCACCGGGCTGGGTATCCTGCGGCAGGACTCGCCGGACGCCCGGCCGCTGTCGTCGATGACGCCGGAGGCGCACGACAAGGTCACCGAGAAGCGCCTGTTGATCATCACGAAGGCCAACTCCCGGGCGACCGTCCACCGGTCGGCCTACCTGGACTACATCGGCTTCAAGGTGTTCAACTCCGCCGGCGAGGTGGTCGGCGAGCGGCGCTTCCTGGGCCTGTTCTCCACGGCCGCGTACCGCACCAGCGTGCAGGAGCTGCCGGTGGTCCGCCGCAAGGTGGCCGAGGTGCTGGACCGCTCCGGCCTGAGCCAGCGCAGCCACTCCGGCAAGGATCTGCTGCAGATCCTGGAGACCTACCCGCGCGACGAGCTGTTCCAGATCAAGACCGAGGACCTCTACCACGCGGTGATCGGCGTGCTGCGCATGGCCGGTCGCCGGCAACTGCGGGTGTTCCTGCGCCGGGACGCGTACGGCCGGTTCATCTCCTGCCTGATCTACCTGCCCCGGGACCGGTTCACCACCCAGAACCGGCTGCGGATGCAGGACATCCTGCTGCGCGAGCTGAACGGCGTCGGGGTCGACTACACCACCCGGGTCACCGAGTCGATGCTCGCCCGGGTGCACTTCATCGTCCGGACCGACCCGAACAGGGCTCCGGGCGACATCGACGCCGACCTGCTCGCCGAGGAGCTGGCCGACGCCACCCGGCTGTGGGACGACGACTACCGGCTGGTGCTGGAGCGCAAGCTCGGCGACGAGCAGGCCAAGCACCTCTTCGCCCGGTACGCCGACGCCTTCCCCGAGGGCTACAAGGACGGCCACACGCCGTACGAGGCGATGAAGGACCTGGCCAAGCTGGAGCTGCTGGAGGAGCCCGGCCAGCTGGAGATGCACCTGTTCCGCAAGCAGCTCGCGCCGCGGGCCGGCGGGCGGGGACCGGACGTCGACGGCGCGATGGACGTCCGCTTCAAGGTCTACCGGTACGGCGAGCCGATGATGCTCTCGGCGGTGCTGCCGGTGCTGCACTCGCTCGGCGTCCGGGTGGTCGACGAGCACCCGCACGAGGTGGACCGGATCGACGGCCGCGTCTACCTCTACGACTTCGGGCTGCGGCTGCCAGAGGGGCACCAGGAGCTGGCCGAGGTGCGCCCGCACGTGGAGAACGCCTTCGCGGCGGCGTGGCGGGGCGAGGCCGAGGTGGACGGCTTCAACGAGCTGGTGCTGCGTGCTGGGCTCACCTGGCGGCAGGTGGTGGTGCTGCGGGCCTACGCGAAGTACCTGCGCCAGGCCGGCACGGTCTTCTCCCAGGAGTACATGGAGTCGACCTTCATCGCGTACCCGAAGCTCGCCGCGCTGCTGGTGGAGCTCTTCGAGGTCCGGTTCGCGCCGGGCACGGTGGACCACGAGGAGCGGCAGCAGCGCAGCAAGAAGCTGGTCGAGGAGATCCGCGACGCGCTGGACGACGTGGCCAGCCTCGACCAGGACCGGATCCTGCGCTCCTACCTGACGCTGATCCAGGCCACCCTGCGCACCAGCTTCTACCAGAAGCGCTCCGACGGGCGGCCGAAGTCGTACGTCGCGCTCAAGCTCGACCCGCAGGCGATCCCGGACCTGCCGGCGCCCCGGCCGAAGTTCGAGATCTTCGTCTACTCGCCGCGTTTCGAGGGTGTGCACCTGCGGTTCGGGCCGGTGGCCCGGGGCGGGCTGCGCTGGTCCGACCGCCGGGAGGACTTCCGCACCGAGGTGCTCGGCCTGGTCAAGGCGCAGATGGTGAAGAACGCCGTGATCGTGCCGGTCGGTGCCAAGGGCGGCTTCGTGCTCAAGCAGAAGCCGGGGGACCGGGACGAGGCGGTCGCCTGCTACAAGGAGTTCATCTCGGCGCTGCTGGACGTCACGGACAACATCGTCAGCGGTGAGATCGTGCCGCCGGAGGACGTGGTCCGGCACGACGGCGACGACCCGTACATGGTGGTCGCGGCGGACAAGGGCACGGCGACGTTCTCCGACATCGCCAACGAGATCTCCACGGCGCACAACTTCTGGCTCGGCGACGCGTTCGCCTCCGGCGGCTCCGCCGGGTACGACCACAAGAAGATGGGCATCACCGCCCGGGGCGCCTGGGAGTCGGTGAAGCGGCACTTCCGCGAGATGGGCCACGACACCCAGACCCAGGACTTCACCGTGGTCGGCGTCGGCGACATGTCCGGCGACGTGTTCGGCAACGGGATGCTGCTGTCGGAGCACATCCGGCTGGTGGCCGCCTTCGACCACCGGCACATCTTCCTCGACCCGGACCCGGACGCCGCCACCTCGTACGCCGAGCGGAAGCGGCTGTTCGAGCTGCCCCGCTCGTCGTGGGAGGACTACGACGCGCGGTTGATCTCGGCCGGCGGCGGCGTGTACCCGCGTACCGCCAAGTCCGTGCCGATCTCGCCGCAGGTCCGTGAGCGGCTCGGCCTGGACGCCGACGTGGACCAGCTCTCCCCGCAGGAGCTGATGAAGGCGATCCTGACCGCGCCGGTCGACCTGTTCTGGAACGGCGGCATCGGCACGTACGTGAAGGCCTCCAGCCAGACCAACGCGGAGGTGGGCGACAAGTCCAACGACGCGATCCGGGTGGACGGCAGGAACCTGCGCTGCCGGGTGGCCGGCGAGGGCGGAAACCTGGGCTGGACCCAGCTCGGCCGGATCGAGTACGCCCAGACCGGCGGTCGGATCTACACGGACTTCATCGACAACGCGGCCGGGGTGGACTGCTCCGACCACGAGGTGAACATCAAGATCCTGCTGAACACGGCCGTCGCCGACGGGGCGCTGACCGTGCCCGAGCGGGACGAGCTGCTCGCCGAGATGACCGACGAGGTCGCCGAGCTGGTGCTGCGGGACAACTACGACCAGGCCCGGGCGATCAACAACGCGCAGGCGCAGGCGGCCTCGCTGCTGCCGGTGCACCGGCGGATGATCACCGAGCTGGAGCGTTCCGGGGCACTGGACCGGGCCCTGGAGGCGCTGCCGCCGGACGAGGAGCTGGCGGCGCGGACCGAGTCCGGGCTGACGGCGCCGGAGTTCGCGGTGCTGCTCGCGTACGTCAAGATCGTCCTGGAGACGGAGATCCTGGCCGAGGGGCTCGCGGACGAGGAGTGGACGACCGAGGTCCTGGTCAACTACTTCCCGACGCCGATGCGCGAGCGGTTCGCCGACCGGATGGGGCAGCACCGGCTGCGCCGGGACATCGTGACCACCGTCCTGGTCAACGAGGCGATCAACCGGGGCGGCATCTCGTTCGTCTTCCGGGTCGTCGAGGAGACGGCCGCCTCGGCGGCGGACGTGATCCGGGCGTACGTGGTGGTCCGCGAGGTGTTCGGGCTGCGCGAGCTGTGGAACGCCGTGGAGGCCCTGGACAACAAGGTCGCCCCCGAGCTGCAGACCAGCGTCTACCTGGACACCCGGCGGCTGCTGGACCGGGCGGTGCGGTGGCTGGTCACCAACCGCCGCTCGCCGATCGACGTGCCGGCGGAGATCGCCCGGCTGCGCGACGGGGTGGCCCGGCTCCTGCCCGATCTGGAGGAGCGCTTCTACGGCAGCGAGCGGGAGTCGCTGGCGGCCCACATCGACTCGCTGACCCAGCGGGGGCTGCCGCGCGACCTGGCCGAGCAGGCGACCCGGCTGATGTACAGCTTCGGCCTGCTCGACGTCGTGGAGACAGCGGCGAGCAGTGGGCGCGACGTCGGCGAGGTGGCCTCGGTCTACTTCGTGCTCTCCGACCGGTTCCGGGTCGACTCGCTGCTGTCGAAGATCTCGTTGTTGCCGCGGGAGGACCGCTGGCAGACGCTGGCCCGGATGGCGCTGCGCTACGACCTGTACGCCGCGCTGGCCGCGCTGACCGCCGAGGTGCTCGACTCCACGCCCGGCACCCAGTCGCCGCAGGAGCGGGTGCTCCAGTGGGAGCAGTCGAACGCCACGTCGATCCACCGGGCCGAGCGGGCGATGGGGGAGTTCGACGAGTCCCGGGCGGACCTCGCCGCCCTGTCGGTGCTGCTGCGCCAGATCCGCACCCTGGTGCGGACCTCCGCCGCCGCCTGACGCCGGACCGCGCCGTCTTCCGCCGGCCGGGCGTCGCGCCACCGTGGGAACGCCGCGGTCGGCCGGCGGGTCAGGCGGGCATGGAGGCGAAGACGACCACGTTGTCCGGGTAGCTGCCGGCGGCCCGGTCGAAGACGCCGCCGCAGGTGACCACCCGCAGGCCGGGCCGGTCGCTGGGGCCGTAGACCTGCTCGGTCGGGAACTCGGTCTTCGGGTACGCCTTCACCGACTCGACCGTGAAGGTGGCCTGCTGCCCGTCCTCGCGGGTGACCGTGATCGTGTCACCGGGTTGCAGGGCGCCGAGGGAGAAGAAGACCGCCGGCCCCATCGCCGCCGAGTCGACGTGCCCGACGATGACCGCGTTGCCGACCTCACCCGGGCTGGGCCCCGGCTCGTACCAGCCGGCCAGCTGCGCCTGCTCCAGCGGAGGCACCTGGACGGTGCCGTCCGGGTTGGTGCCGAGCGACATGATCGAGGCGTCGACCCCGATCCGGGGGATGGAGATCGTGGTGGGGGTGGAGCGGGCGAGGCCGCTGGCGGCCCCGCCGCCCACGTCCGGGTCCACGCCGTCCGGTCCCGGCACGTCGGCCACCGCCGGCCCGCTGCTGGCCGGCGCGGCCTGGGCCAGGGGTTGGGGAGGGCGCGGAGCGGGCGTGGTCTTGAGCGAGGCGCCGATCATGCCGGCGCCCACCATGGCGAGCAGGACGACGACGGCCGCGCCGGCGGCGCGCCACGGTCTCCCGTGACGGCCGCCGGCCGGTGTCGCCGTCATGTCAGACGAAGGACTCATCGGTCCGACGCCGACGCATCAGCACGAGGCCCCCCAGGGCCGCCGCGCCGAGCAGGCTCGCCCCACCGGCGGCCAGGCCCCGGTCGGTGCCGGCGCCCACGCCGCCGTCGCCGCCGTCGACCCCGCCGCGGGGCAGGACGACCAGCTCGCCCTCGCCGCACGAGCCCTTGAGCTTGTAGCGGCCCGGCTTGGCGTTCTCGGAGACCTCGGCCTCGCCGTAGTAGACGAAGTCCCGCTTGTGCTCCCAGCGGTCCTTGCCCTTGCCGTAGCCCTCGGACTCCTCGTCGGACCAGCCGTTGTCGTGGCCCTTGCCGCCGCGCTCGTCCGAGCCGCGCCCGTCGTGGTCCTTGCGGTCCTCGCGGCGGTGGTCACCACGGTCCGAGCCGCGCTCGTCGGAGCCGTACCCGTTCGAGCCGTACCCCTCGTGGTCGTACCCGTTCGAGCCGTACTCCTCGTGGTCGTACCCGTTCGAGCCGTAGCCCTCGTGGTCGTACCCGTTCGAGCCGTACCCATCGTGGTCCTTGCGGTCCTCGCGGCCGCCCCGGTCGCCCTCGGCGTCCTGGCCGTGCTCGTAGCCCTTCCAGTCGCGCTCGCCCTCGTTGCCGGCGGCGTCGGCGCCCCCGCCCTGACCGGCCGGCGGCTGACCGCCGTTGGCCGGCGGCTGGCCACCGTTGGCCGGCGGCTGGCCGCCGTCCGCCGGCGGCTGGGGCCGCCCGGTGCCGTCGTCCGTCGGACGCGGCTTCGGGGTCTCGTCCTTGCCGTCGTGGTCGCGGCCCTTGTCGTGGTCGCGGCCCTTGTCGTGGTCATTGCCCTTGCCGTGGTCGCGAGAGCCCTCCTCCCCACGCCGGTCGGTGCGGTCCTGGGCCGGCTTCAGCTTGACCTTGCCGGTGACCTTGGACCATACGAAGGCGTGCTCCTGGGGCTCCGGGCAGATCTCGAGCAGCTTGACCGTGTCGCCCGCCTTGACGACGTGGGGCTTGGCGTAGACCTTGCCCTCGTTGTCGTGGTGGCCGTCCGCGAACGCGATCCCCGGCGTGAACACGAGCAGGGAGGCGCCACCGAGGGCAGCGCCCGCAACGACCTTCCCGAGCATCTTGTTTGCCATGACCTGCGTCACTCCATCCCTGTTGTCCTGGGCTCGGTCGACAACCGAGCTACGGACGACGTTAGACCGTTTCACGACCTATGCAGGGAAAGATTCGTGTTTTGACCTTTGTTGCTGGTGGAGGCGATAGGAGTGTTAAGCAACGGTTTGGCGGCGTCCGGTTGCCCGTCGCGTCGTTGCCGCCCGGCTGCGCCCGGAACGCCCGCTCGGTCCGTCCGGGCGCTCGGGTGGCCGGCGTCCGGTCCCATCGGCCCGGGCTCGTCGTGCCACCGGCTCGTCGCGCCGTTGCGCCGTCGCGCCGTCGTGCCATCGACTCGTCCCGCCGTCCCGCCGTCCCGCCGTCCCGCCGTCGCGCCGGCGGCTCCGTCGGGGCCGCCCGCTTACATCGAGGCATTGCCATGGAAGCGCTCCCATGCAAGAATCTCCGCACGCGGTTCTTCAGGAGCCACACCGCGCAGGCAGGAGTCGAGGGCAACCGGTGCGCCGGACGACCTCCCGCCTCCGGCCGGCCGTCGTCGCCGGTCGCACCACCACCACGCCCGTCCGGGTCGGGCACCCCCGAAGAATCCCGTTGGCGCCGGCGGTCGTCCGCACAGGACGCCCACCGGGCCGTATCGCCGGGCCGTTCGCGGATCCGGTCTCGCCCAAGGAGATCAGTGGCATGAATGTGTGGAGAAGGCTGTCCGGCCCACGCCGGGCCCTCGCGCTCGGCGGCGCGGGCGCCCTGGTCGCGGGCGGACTGGTGACCCTTCCGGTCACCGTGGCGCACGCCGCGACCCAGTGCGACGTGTCGTACACGACCAGCGACTGGCAGGGTGGATTCACCGCCACCGTCAACATCAAGAACGTCGGTGACGCCCTCAACGGCTGGACGCTGGGCTTCACCTTCCCGGACGGCAACCAACGGGTGCAGCAGGGCTGGTCGGCCCGCTGGTCGCAGTCGGGCCAGAACGTCACCGCGCAGAGCGAGTCCTGGAACGGGTCGGTCGCCAGCGGGGCCACGGTGAGCATCGGCTTCAACGGCGCCTGGAGCGGCAGCAACCCGAAGCCCACGTCGTTCACCCTCAACGGGGTGACCTGCAACGGCGGCACCACCCCCACGACCCCGCCGCCCAGCACCCCGCCGCCCAGCAC
>NZ_JBPQTP010000151.1:0-13326 GCF_051386395.1 Micromonospora sp. URMC 106 | reverse complement strand
ACAGACCGGCACCCCCGGCCCGTCTCGGGCCCACCGACCGGCCCCCCGTCGGGCCCGGGCTCCGGCGGGTCGCCCGCAGCCCGGCGCGCGGGCGGCGGCGCGGGGGCGGCCCCGGACGCGGGAGCCGCCGGGCCGACCGGCCGGGGCTCCGTGGCACCGGGCCACGGCCCGTCCGTCGGCCGGGCGCGCGGGGGTTCCGCCCCGCCGCGACGGGCCGGAGGCGCCGCGGCCGGGCCGGGGGCGCGGTGGGGCGGCTCGGCCGGGCCGGGAGGCGTCGGCGCGCCCGCGGCCGGGCCGGGCTCCGCCCCGCCCGGCCCCAGCTCGGTCCGCTGCTGCTTGGCCGAGCGCAGGTCGTCGATCCAGCCGAACTCCTCGCCGCTGATCGGCTCCTCGGGCTCGGCCTCGGCCTTGCCCCGCCCCCAGCGGCGACCCTTGGCGCGGGAGTCGCGCCGCTCGTCCGGGCCGTCCTCCGGTCGCTCCGAACCACGCGATCTCACTGCTGACCCTCCTCGACGGCGTCACTGCCGCCCTCTCGCGTCGCGCCGGCGCCGCCCGGGTCCGCCGGGCGGCGGCCGTTTCCCGCCGATCCGCTCGCCACCGCCACCGGCGCCTGCGGCGGCGTGACCGGGGCCGGCAGCCCGCGGACGATGCGGCGCAGCAGCGGCAGCCGGGTGGCCACCGCCCGCTCCGCGCCGTGCTGGCTGGGCCGGTAGTAGTCGGTGCCGACGAGGTCGTCGGGAGCGTACTGCTGGGTGACCACGCCGCGCTGGTCGTCGTGGGGGTAGCGGTAACCGGTGCCGTGGCCCAGCCCCTTGGCGCCGGAGTAGTGCGCGTCGCGCAGCCCGCGCGGCACCGGCCCGCCCCGGCCCGCCCGCACGTCGGCGATCGCCGCGCCGATCGCGGCGGTGGCCGAGTTCGACTTCGGGGCGGTGGCCAGGTGGATCACCGCCTGGGCGAGGTTGAGCTGCGCCTCGGGCAGCCCGACGAACTCGACGGCGTGGGCGGCGGCGGTGGCGACGCCGAGCGCGGTCGGGTCGGCCATGCCGACGTCCTCGCTGGCGAAGATGACCAGGCGGCGGGCGATGAACCGGGCGTCCTCGCCGGCGACCAGCATCCGGGCCAGCCAGTGCAGCGCCGCGTCCACGTCCGACCCGCGCATGCTCTTGATGAAGGCGCTCGTCACGTCGTAGTGGGCGTCGCCGGCGCGGTCGTAGCGCACGGCCGCCACGTCGACCGCCTGCTCGGCGGTCGCCAGGTCGATCCGCCCGGCGCCGAGCGCCGTCGCCGAGGCCGCCGCCGCCTCCAGCGCCGTGAGCGCCTTGCGCACGTCACCGGCCGCGAGGCGGACGAGATGGTCCTCGGCCTCGGACTCCAGGGTCAGCGCGCCGCCGAGCCCCCGCTCGTCGGCGACCGCGCGGCGCAGCAGGCCGCGCACCGCCGCGTCGTCCAGCGGCTGGAGGGTGAGCAGCACGCACCGCGACAGCAGGGGTGAGATGACCGAGAAGTACGGGTTCTCGGTGGTCGCCGCCAGC
This sequence comes from Micromonospora sp. URMC 106, assembly GCF_051386395.1. NCBI lineage: Bacteria > Bacillati > Actinomycetota > Actinomycetes > Micromonosporales > Micromonosporaceae > Micromonospora > Micromonospora sp. URMC 106. The sequence continues at coordinate 11,794 of NZ_JBPQTP010000151.1, read as the reverse complement.
AGCGTGACGGTGCGGTCCTCGACGGCGGCGAGCAGGGAATCCTGCTGGGTCTTGCTGAACCGGTGCACCTCGTCGATGAAGAGCACGGTCTGCGGGCCGCCGGAGCGGCGCTGCCGGCGGGCCGTCTCGATCACCGCGCGCACGTCCTTGACCCCGGCGGTGAGCGCCGACATGGCGACGAAGCGGCGGTCGGTGGCCCGGGCCACCAGGTGCGCGATGGTCGTCTTGCCGCTGCCCGGCGGTCCCCACAGGATGACCGACATCGGCGCGCTGGCGGAGACGAGCTGGCGCAGCGGGGCGCCCGGCGCGAGCAGGTGGTCCTGCCCGACCAGCTCGTCGATGCTGCGCGGGCGCATCCGGACCGGCAGGGGCGAATCCTCCCCCACCGCCGTGAAGCCGTCCACACCGACGGAACCCGCGGGCGCGGGGGGCGCTCCGGCGGGCTCACCGAGGGAGAAGAGGGCGTCGGACTCCATCACGAGAACAGTACCGGTCCCGCCCCAGCACGCCGGAGGCGCGCCGCGGGGCGGGACCGCTGATGATCGTTTACGGTCAGCCCCGGCCCGGACGCCGGCCCCGGTACCAGCGGCCGCCGCCCCCGCCGCGCGGGGCGCTGCCGACGCCGGCCAGGTAGAGCGAGAGCAGCAGCAGGCCCAGCATCAGCAGGGTGGACGGGTTCAGCAGGTCCGGCGCACCGAGGTTGGTGTCGAAGAGGTCGAGGAGCAGGGCGAAGCCGAAAACGATCGCCGCGAGAATGGCGAGCATGTCGTTCCTCCGGTGGGGGTTCCCAGTGGGTCGGCGCGGGATGTACCCAATCGGTCCGCTCGCCAATCTCCACCGTGGACCGGCCCGGCCCCCGCAGGGTCGTCCGGGGTCCGCCGACGGGGGTTCGGCGGGCGTTCTAGGCTGGCAACATGATCATCGCCGACCAGGTCCTGGAGGGGCGGGACGCCATCCTGGCGGCCGCCGGCCACCACCCGTACGCCCGGCACTCGCTCTGGCTCGGGGAGCAGCCGCGCGGCTGGCGGCGCGACGACGCGGTCGGCTGGCTGCTCCCGGCGGAACACGGCCCGGCCGGCGGCGCGATCGGCGCCCCCGGCCCGGCGGTCGACGTCTTCGCCGACCTCGTCGCGCGGGGCGTGCTGCGCCCCGGCCAGTGGCTGCACCTGCCGCGACTCGACCCGGCGGCGCTGGCCGGCCGGCTGGCCGTGGCGCGGCACGACGAGTGGGACTTCCTCTGGGCCGCGACCGCGCCGCCGCGCCAGCCCGCGGAGGAGCGGGTGGTCCGGCTCACCGAGGCCGACCACCCGGCGCTGGCCGCGCTGATCGACGAGTCCTTCCCGACCACCACCTCGCGCCCGGGCGACCCCCGGGTCGTCGACTGGTACGGCATCCGCGACGGCGACCGGATCGTCGCCTGCGGGGCGGACCGCAGCCGGGGCGACGTCGGCTTCCTCGCCGGCCTGACCGTCGCCCCCGAGTTGCGGGGCCGAGGGCTGGGCGCGGCGCTGACCGCCGGGATGACCCGGGCGTTGTTCGCCCGCCACGACACCGTGGCGCTCGGCGTCTACACCGCCAACGTCGGGGCGATCCGGCTCTACCGGCGGCTCGGCTTCACCGGCACCCTGGCCCGCAGCTCGGTGCACCTGGCCTGAACGGACGGCGGGAGCCCTTCGCGAGGGCTCCCGCCGACCGCGCTGCCGGACGCCGACGTCGCGGATGGCACCCGAGCCGTGTGGAACGCGGCGAGCAGGGACCGTCAGCCGCCGTGCGCGGGCGCGGCGTCCACCTCCGGCCGCCCACCCACCGACTGGCGGCAGTCGTCCCCCGGCCTCGGCGGGCCCGACCCGGTCCCCGGCGCGGAGCCGGTCGCGGTGACGGCACCGGACGCGGGGCCGGCGTCCGCAGCGGGGACGGGGTCAGGCGCGGGGCGACGGCCGGCGCGCCAGGCGGGCAGGTAGAGCGGGGCGGCGACGGCCAGCACCACCGCGCCGACGAGCATGGCGGTGCTGACGCTGACGGCGTCGGCGAGCGCGGTGAGCACGATGGCGCCGACGGCGAAGCCGGGCTGGCCCATCATCGAGTTGAGCGAGATCACGCTGGTGCGGTACGGACCGTCGACCTGCCGGTGCAGCAGACCCATGTGCAGGGGGTTGGACGCCCCGTGCACGGTGTAGCAGGCGAGGTAGGCGACCAGCACCCCGGCCGGGCCCGCGAGCAGGCCCATCCCGACCACCGTCACCCCTTGCAGGATCCGCAGCAGGGCGGCGCTCGGCGCGGCGCCCAGCCAGCGCAGCAGCAGCGGGGTGAGCGCGGCGCCGGCCGCCCCGGCCAGCCAGGCCGCCGAGTTGGCCGGCCCCAGCAGGGCCGCCGCCCGGTCCGGGTCGCCGACCACCTCGGCGAGCCGGACCGGGAGCAGCGACTCGAACGTGACCATGCCGAAGCCCCAGAACAGCTCGACGGAGACCAGGGCGAGCAGGACCCGGGAGCGGCGCAGCAGCCCGAACGCCTGCCCGACCATCCGCGGCGCCTCGGCGACCGACGCCCGCAGCGCGCCGGCGCCCTTCGCCGGGCCGACCTCGGGCAGCAGCACCAGCAGCGCGACCAGGGCCACCACCTGGAGCGCGGCGGCGACGAGCACCGGGACGGTGAGGGCGCTGACCGGCCCGACCGGGCCGAGCGCGACCAGCCCGCCGCCGAGCAGCGCGCCGGCGCTGATGGCCACGCCGATGACGGTGCCGGCGTAGCCCAGGCCCGGCTCGTACTCGGCCTTCGGGTCCGCGGCCAGGGTGGCGTCGACGTACCAGGACTCCAGCGGGCCGCTGTCCAGCGCCCGGAAGACACCCTGCAACGCCCAGACCAGGAAGAACACCGCGAACGAGTCGGCGACCGCGAAGAGCGCGAGCGCGGCGAGGTTGACCAGCCAGGCGGTGATCAGGACCGGGCGGCGCCCGAGTGCGTCGGCGAGCCCGCCGGTGGGCAGCTCCAGCGCCAGCACGACCAGACCCTGGGCGACGGAGACCAGGCCGATCTGGGACAGCGTCAGGCCACGCTCCTGCATGAGCAGGATCATCACCGGCACCATCAGGCCGGTGGGCAGCCAGCGCAGGCCGTGCAGCACGAGGAAGCGGCGCCGCACCTGGCGTACGGACAGCGCGCTCACCGCTTCCCCTCCACCCGGGGGAACGCGGCGAGGAAGACGTGCACGGACCGGGCGTCCGGCTCGTCGGAGGTCGCCTCGTCGTGGTGGCGCATCAGCACCTGCCACAGCTCGTCGTTGAGCGCCTGGAGACGGGCCGGACCGAGGGTCAGCACCATGTCGCTCATGCCGGCGGCGTCCCGCCACTGCGGGGAGCGGCTCGCCGCCTCGGCCATCCATCGCTCGGCCAACTCGGCCAGCAGTCGCACCTGGTCGCCCTGGATCCACTCCATCGCCGCCCGGGCGTCGGGATCGTCGTCGTAGTCGCTCGGGTCGAAGTTGCTGATGTCGTGCGCCGCCCGCCACCACCGCTGACGGCCGGTGCCCCGGTCCGGGTCCTCCACGACCAGCCCCACCTCGGCGAGTTGTCGCAGGTGGTAGCTGGTCGCCCCGGTGTTGGTGTCCAGCTTCTCGGCCAGCGCGGTCGCGGTGGCCGGGCCGTCCAGGCGCAGCGTGCCGAGCAGCCGCATCCGCAGCGGATGGGCGAGCACGCGGACCTGCCGGTGGTCGAGTCGGACGTTGCGCAGCGCGTCCGAGGGCGGGGATGCGTTCTCCATGGGATACACACTATCTCTGCACACTTTCTATGCACAAGAGTTGTGCATAGACGACATGCGCCGGTGATGGCGGACGTGGAGCGTGGGCGGCGGGCACGACCCGGCGCGGGGACCGGGCGGGTCAGGCGGCGAGCAGCTCGCGGATGCCGCGCAGGCGGGTCGGCAGCAGGGCGGCGGCGCGGGACGAGTCGAGGCGCACCTCGGCGGGGCGGACCAGGCCCGAGGAGGCGCTGGTGGTGGTCTTCAGCCCCGCCGGGTCGAGGCCGAACCGGGCGGCCACGAGCAGCCCCATCTCGGCCCGGCTCACCGCGTCCGGCCCGGCCACGTTGAGCGGGCCGGCGTACCGGTTGCCGGCCAGGTCGAGGACGGCGGCGGCCAGGTCGGTGACGTCGACCGGGCAGCGGATCTCGTCGGTGAACAGGGCGGCCCGCCCGGCGAGGGCGTCGAGGCAGAGCCGGATCTGCTTGCTCCGCTCGTCGCCCACGATCAGCGAGGTGCGCACCAGCGCCGCGCCCGGATCGATCGCCCGCACCGCGGTCTCGGCCGCCGCCTTCGCCGCCCCGTACGGGAAGACCGGGCTGGGTGGCTCGTCGTCGGCGTACGGCTCGGGGCGGCCGGCGTGCAGCGCGTCGCTGGACAGGTGCACCAGCCGCGCCCCGACCTCGGCGACCGCGTACGCGACATGGGCCGCGCCGTCGGCGGTCACCGTCCACTCCGCGTACCGGTAGGGGGTGCTGACCACGGCGTCGGGGCGGACCCGGGCGACCAGGTCGCGCACCGCGGCCCGGTCCGTCACGTCCAGCCGGCGCGCGTCGACGCCCGGCACCTCCACCCCGCCCGAGTGGTACGTCCCGACCACCCGCTCCCCCGCCGCGACCGCCTGCCGGCAGACCTCACCGCCGAGGTGCCCGCTGGCCCCCACCACGAGCAGCGTCACGCCGCCCCCTCTCCTCGCGTCGGCGCCCCGGACCGACTCGACGCCCCGGGCCGACTCGGCGCCTCCAGGCCCGGCCCGACGCCTCCGGGCCCGGGCCGGCGACGTCGCCCCGGCCCGCCGGGGCGACCGTCCCGCCGGGAGGCCCGCGTCAGGCCGCTTGGCGAATCATGACGCAAGCCTCCCGGTTCGTCGGGGAACCGGGCCGGAACCGGTCAGGTCGGGTCGGCGACCGGGGCGGCCGGGCCGGCCGTGCCGGTGTGCGGCGCGGCGGCCGGCTTCGGCTTGGCGTCGATGCCGGCCTCGGCGCGCTGCTGGGTGGTGATGGGCGTCGGCGCGCCGGTCAGCGGGTCGAAGCCGCCCCGGGTCTTCGGGAAGGCGATCACCTCGCGGATCGAGTCCGCGCCGGCGAGGAGCATGCAGACCCGGTCCCAGCCGAAGGCGATGCCGCCGTGCGGCGGGGCGCCGTACTTGAACGCCTCCAGCAGGAAGCCGAACTTGTCCTGCGCCTCCTCCGGGGTGATGCCGAGCAGGTCGAAGACCCGCTTCTGCACGTCGCCCCGGTGGATACGGATCGAGCCGCCACCGATCTCGTTGCCGTTGCAGACGATGTCGTACGCGTAGGCCAGCGCGCGGTCCGGCGCCTCCTCGAACCGGTCGACCCACTCGGCGTTCGGGGAGGTGAACGGGTGGTGCACGGCGGTCCAGCCGCCCTCGTCGGTGCGCTCGAACATCGGCGCGTCGACCACCCAGCAGAACGCCCAGGCGTTCTCGTCGACCAGCCCGGCCCGCTTGGCGATCTCGATGCGGGCCGCGCCGAGCAGCTCCTGCGCCTCGCGGGTGTTCGTGCTGGCGGCGAAGAAGACCGCGTCGCCCGGCTTGGCGCCGACCGCGTCGGCGAGCCCGCCCAGGTGCTCGGCGGAGAGGTTCTTCGCCACCGGCCCGCGCGCCTCGCCGGTCTCGGCGTCGAGCACCACGTACGCCAGGCCGCGCGCGCCGCGCGCCTTCGCCCAGTCCTGCCAGCCGTCCAGCTCCTTGCGGCTCTGCGACGCGCCGCCCGGCATGACCACCGCGCCGACGTAGCCGCCGGCGTCGATCGCCCCGGCGAAGACCCGGAACTCGGTGCCGCGCAGGTAGTCGGTCAGCTCGGTCAGCTCGACGCCGTAGCGCAGGTCCGGCTTGTCGGAGCCGTACCGGGCCATGGCGTCGTGCCAGGTGATGCGCGGGATCGGCCGGGAGATCTCGTGGCCGGCCAGGTCCTTCCAGAGCGCCGAGACGATCGCCTCGCCGAGGTCGATCACGTCGTCCTCGGTGACGAAGGACATCTCGATGTCGAGCTGGGTGAACTCCGGCTGCCGGTCGGCGCGGAAGTCCTCGTCGCGGTAGCAGCGGGCGATCTGGTAGTACCGCTCCATGCCGCCGACCATCAGCAGCTGCTTGAACAGCTGCGGGGACTGCGGCAACGCGTACCAGCTGCCGGGCTGCAGGCGCACCGGCACCAGGAAGTCGCGAGCACCCTCCGGGGTGGACCGGGTCAGCGTCGGGGTCTCGATCTCCAGGAAGTCCCGCTCGTGCAGCACCGCGCGGGCGAGCTGGTTGGCCCGCGAGCGCAGCCGCATCGCCTTCGCCGGGCCGCTGCGGCGCAGGTCGAGGTAGCGGTAGCGCAGCCGGATGTCGTCGCCGGCCTCGACCTGGTCGTCCACCGGCAGCGGCAGCGGCGCCGCCTCGGAGAGCACCTCCAGCTCGGCGGCGGTCACCTCGATCTCGCCGGTCGGCAGCTCCGGGTTCTCGTTGCCCTCGGGGCGGCGGGTCACCTCGCCGGTCACCCGGACGCAGAACTCGTTGCGCAGCGCGTGCGCGTCCTCCTCGCGGAACACCACCTGGACCACGCCGGAGCCGTCGCGCAGGTCCACGAAGATCACGCCGCCGTGGTCACGCCGGCGGGCCACCCAGCCGGCGAGCGTCACCGTGGTGCCGGCGTCCGTCGCGCGCAGGCTGCCGGCGTCATGGGTACGGATCACGACTTGCGTCTCCTCATCTGCGGTCCACCGTTACCCCTGGCATTCTGTCAGCCTCCCCCTGCGCCCCGTTGCGGGGTGAGGAAGGCGGTGTCGCCGCAGGGCGCGGCCCGTGGCTGACCGGCCGGATCAGTCGCGCGGCTCGGCGGGGAGCAGGTGGTTCACCACGACGTCCCCGACGGTCAGCACCCGGGCGCGCTCCTCCGCCCCCCGGTCGGCGCCGGTGAGCCGGCCGCCGTGCTGGCGCAGGTGCTCCTCCCAGGACGGCACCTGGTAGACCTCGACGAAGCCGTGCTCCCGCTCCCCCGTGCGGAACAGCCCCCACCGCATCGCCCCGGTACGCCGGCGCGACCGGCCCACCAGCCGCATCGCCGCGACGAACTCGGCCTGCCGCTCGGGTGGCACCGTGTACGAGACGGTCACCAGCACCGGGCCCGTGCGCGGATCCGCGGGCAGCGTCAGGTGCGGCTCGGGCCACCACACGGCCGGGTCGCGGTTGATGCCCCGGGTGTCGCGCAGCGGCCAGAACGGCACGGTCGCCGCGCCGGCCGCCATCAGCGCCGCCGCCACGGCGAGCGCGACCACGAGGCCGGTCACCTCGCCGAGGGCGCCCCAGGCCACCGCGCCGAGCGCCTGCCCGCCGGCGAAGACCATCTGGTAGACCGAGAGCCCGCGGGCGCGTACCCAGCCGGGCAGGAAGAGCTGCATCGCCGCGTTGACGCTGGACAACACGGTCATCCAGGCCATCCCGGCGGGCACCAGGGCCAGGGTGACCGGCACCGGCCCCGGCGCGAGAGCGAGCACCCCCAGGACGGCGGCGTAGACCAGCCCGGCCAGCAGGAGGAGCCGGCTGGTGGTGAACGCCTGCCGGATCCGCGGCAGCACGAGGGCACCCACCACCGCGCCGACGCCGAGGGCGGCGAGCAGCACGCCGTACCCGCCGGCGCCCAGGTGCAGGCGGCGGCTGGCGACCAGGGGCAGCAGGGCCCACAGGGCGCTGCCGGGCACCACGAACAGCGCCGCGCGCAGCAGGATCCGGCGGACCACCGGCGAGTGCCGCACGTACCGGCCGCCGGCGCGCAACGCGGCGGTGAACCGCTCCGGCAGGTCGTCGCCCTCGGGCCGTTCCGGCCGCCAGCGCAGCAGGGCCAGCGCGAAGACGGCGAACGACACCGCGTTGACGGCGAAGACGGTGGCGACGCCGGCCCGGGCCACCAGCACGCCGGCCACGGCCGGCCCGACCGCGCGGGCCAGGTTCACGCTGATCGAGCCGAGCGCCGAGGCGGAGACGAGCTGTGACCGGGGCACCAGCTCGGGGATGACCGCCTGCCACGCCGGCAGGGTCAGCGCCTGACCGACGCCGAGGGCGAAGGTGAGGGTGAGCAGCAGCGCCGGCGGCATCCGGTCCGCGGCGGTGAGCCCGGTCAGCAGTACGCCGACGGCGGCCAGGAAGCACTGCACGCCGATCAGCAGCCGGCGGCGGTCCAGGGTGTCGGCCAGCGCGCCGGCGGGCAGGGCGAGCAGCAGCACGGGCAGCATGCTGGCGGTCTGCACCAGCGACACCAGCGTCGAGGCGTTGGCCTCGTCGACGAGCAGCCACTGCGCGCCGACGGTCTGCATCCAGGTGCCCACGTTGCTGGCCAGCACCGCCAGCCAGAGGCTGCGGAACGCGGCGTGCCGCAGCGGGGCCCAGGCGGACGCGGCGGGTTCGGCGGGCGGGGTCACGGGGGCGCTCACCGACCGGAACGTACCCCGGCCGACCCGCTCCAGTCCGGCGAACCGGGCCCGGGCACGCGGGCGGGCCGCCGGAGGATCCGGCGGCCCGCTGGCGTGCGAACGGTCAGAAGATGCTGACGCCGTAGCGGCTCAGCGCCTCGGTGACCGGCTGGAAGTAGGTGGTGCCACCGGTCCGGCAGTTGCCGCTGCCGCCGGAGGTGAGGCCCAGGGCGGTGGAGCCGCTGAACAGCGAGCCGCCGCTGTCGCCCGGCTCGGCGCAGACGTTGGTGCGGATCAGGCCGGAGACCGAGCCCTCGGCGTAGTTCACCGTGGCGTTGAGCGCGGTCACCGAGCCGCCGCGCAGGCCGGTGGTGCTGCCGGAGCGCTGCACGGACTGGCCGACGTACGCGTTGCCGGCGGCGGTGATGTCGCGGTAGCTGCCGTTGTAGAGGTAGACGTTGCCGGCCGCGTTGGCGGAGTTGTTGTGCCGCACGATGCCGTAGTCGTTGCCCGGGAAGCTGCTGCCGGTGCGGGTGCCGAGCAGGTTCGTCTGGGCGGAGTTGCTGTACCAGCTGGAGGAGATGTTGGTGCAGTGCCCGGCGGTCAGGAAGTAGTAGGTGGTGCCGCTGCGGACGTTGAAGCCGAGGGAGCAGCGGCCGCCGCCACCGGCGTAGATGGCCTGGCCGCCGGAGATCCGGGTGCTCAGCACGCCGGCCTCGGCCTCGATGCGGATCGCGCCGTTCATCCGCGCGGCGGCGGCCTTGACGCGCTCCAGCTTGGCGCCGGTGACCGTGCTGTCGACGGAGACGACGACCTGGTTGGTGGCCGGGTCGGTCCACCAGGCGGTGCCGGGGATCTTCGCGGAGCGGTCCAGCTCCGCGGTGGCGCGGGCCAGCTCGTTGGCGCCGCGCTTGACGATCTTCGGGGTCGCGCCGGCGGCGCTGACCTGACGGGCCGCGGCGGCGTCGGTCACGGTGACGACCATCTTGCCGCTGGCGTCGGCGTACGCACCGGCGGACCGGTCGCCGAGGCGCTCGGCGAGACCGGCGGCGGCGTCCGGCGAGGCGAACGCGGGTGCGGCCTGGGCGGGCGCGCCGATCAGCGAGCCGGCGACCAGGGCTCCGGCCGCGGCGATGGTGGCGGCACGACGGAGCGAGGACCTCGTGGGTCGCATGCAACAACCTCCAGGGAGGGGTGACGGGCCCGCGTCGGGGGCGACGGGACCGGGGACCATGCCGGCCGATCTGGGGAAACCGGCCGAGCTGAGTGAAGTATTCACATACTTAAGATCGTAGGCAAGACCCGACTTTGTCCTTTTCGCCCCGGCTGCTTCCGTCACCGGTCGGAAACATTGTGGACACAGACGTACGTCTATACGCTCTGTTCACCGCACCAACACCCTCGGCACCCGCGATCCGGAGGCCACCGTGAAGCCCTTCCGACGGCTGCTCGTCCCCCTCGCCGTAGCCACCGCCCTCGTCCTGCCGGCCGCCACCCCGGCCGCCGCCGACCCCGGCCCGCCACCGACCTCGATGGCCAGCCTCGGCGACTCGATCACGCGCGGCTTCAACGCCTGCGGCTGGTACGTCGACTGCACCTCCCGGTCGTTCAGCACCGGTGACAACTCCACGGTGAACAGTCACTACCTGCGCATCCGCGCGACCAATCCGGCCATCGACGGCCGCAACCACAACGACGCGCGCAGCGGCGCGAAGTCCGCCGACATGTACGGCCAGGCCGGCACCGCCGTCAGCCAGGGCGTCGGCTACGTCACGATGCTGATCGGCGCCAACGACGCCTGCACCGGCACGGAGGCGGGGATGACGCCGGTGGCCACCTACCGGGCCAACATCGACGCCGCGCTCAACCGCCTCAAGGCCGGGCTACCCGACGCCCGGGTGCAGCTGATCAGCGTGCCGGACATCCACCGGCTCTGGTCGGTCGGCAAGGACAGCGGCAGCGCCCGCAGCGCCTGGTCCCTGTTCGGCGTCTGCCAGTCGATGCTCGCCAACCCGACCTCCACGGCGCAGGCGGACGTGGACCGGCGCAACCGCGTACGCCAGCGGGTCGTCGACTACAACACGCAGCTCGCCCAGGCCTGCGCCGCGTACGGCCCGAACTGCGACTTCGACGACAACGCCGTGTTCGGCTACCCGTTCACCCTCAGCCAGCTCTCCGCCTGGGACTACTTCCACCCGAACGCCAGCGGGCAGCGGGTCCTGGCGAGCGTCTCGTACGCCGCCGGATTCGGTTGGTGACAGGCCGGTCCTGACGCGCGGACGGCGACCACCGTCCGCGCGTCGCCGTGCCGGCTTCACCCGACGCGGCGGCGCGCCCCGGGCCCCGGTCGCGGCACCACGTCGCGGGGCCGGGCCACCTCGTGCCCGCGCTCGCAGCGCAGCTCGACGCGCACCTGCGCGCCGCAGTCGCGGTGCGCGACGGTCAACGGCGAGCCGTCCGGGTCGGCCAGGTAGCGGTCCCCCCAGCCCAGGACGGCCACCAGCACCGGCCAGAGGTCGAGCCCCATCTCGGTCAGCCGGTACTCGTGGCGCACCCGGCTGCCCGGCTCCCGGTAGGGCTCGCGCCGCAGCACCCCCCGCTCCACCAGCATCGCCAGCCGGTTGGTGAGCACCTGCCGGGGGATGCCGGTGCGCACGCGCATGTCGTCGAAGCGACGGACGCCGTTGAAGACCTCGCGCAGGACGACCAGCGTCCACCGCTCGCCGAGAACCTCCATCGCGCGGGCGATGGTGCAGTTCTCGACGGACCAGTCCAGTGCCGCGGGTCTCATGCGCTCCAGGCTAGGTCTGATTGACAGACTCAGCAACGCGCTGCCAGGCTGGGTCCATGACACAGACGCAGGGCCCGGCGCGCAGCCGTACCTTCTCGTGGTCCGACCCGGGCATCAACGCCGCGCACCTCGGCCGGCGCGGCGGCCTGGAGCTGCTCCGCGCGATGATCGCCGGGGAGCTGGCGGCGCCGCCGATCATGCACCTGCTCGACATGTCCCGGATGGAGGCCGACGAGGGCCGGGTGGCCGTCGAGCTGGTCCCCCAGGAGTTCCACTACAACCCGCTCGGCACCGTGCACGGCGGGGTCATCTCCACCCTGCTGGACACGGCGGCGGCCTGCGCGGTGCACACCACGCTGCCGGCCGGGGTCGGCTACACCTCGCTGGACCTGAACGTGAAGTTCCTCCGCCCGGTCACCGTCGCGAGCGGCACCCTGCGCTGCGAGGGCACCGTCGTCCAGCGGGGCCGCCGCACGGCCCTGGCCGAGGCGAAGCTGCTCGACGCCCAGTCCCGCCTGGTCGCCCACGCCACGTCCACCTGCCTCCTCTTCCCCCTCGACCAACCCGCCTGACCCCCAC
>NZ_JBPQTP010000150.1:0-13966 GCF_051386395.1 Micromonospora sp. URMC 106 | reverse complement strand
ATCGGCGCCACGACCAGCCCCGGCCGGTCCACCAGGCGCGGGGTGTCCGGCGGCGTCGACAGGGAGCTGTCCCGGGTGGCCCGCCAGCTCAGCACCGCCAGCGGCTGGCCCGGCACCGGCAGGGCGTACGCCTGGAGCGGGCTGGACCGGTCGGCGGGCGAGACCACCGGCGCGCCGCCGTCGGACGGGCGGTAGACCACGGCGGTCATCGTCCCGTCGGCGGTCTCCCAGCTGAGCTGCTCCAGCTCCGCCGGCTCGCCGCCGCCGAGGGCGACCTCGCCCAGGGTGCGGACGGCCAGCTTGGTCATCGGCCAGGACGAGGGCACGGAGCGGGGCGCGTCCCGGTCGCCGATGCGGCGGGGGACGCTGCCGAACGGGCCCTCCTCGCCGGCGAGCACGCAGGTGTCGAGGCCCTTGAGGGCCCGCCTGCCGGAGCCGCTCTCGTCGCGGACGAGGGGGTAGCGCGGGTCGGTGGTGCCGGTGCCCAGGTCGAGCAGCCGGTCGGCGGCCCGGCCCCGCGGCAGCGACTCGGTGGCCTTCAACGTGGCGGTCACGCCGACGGCCCGGCAGGCCGGCACGTCCACCGGCTCGGTGAGGCCGTCGACGTTGCGCAGCGCGCGGCCGTCCGGCCCGAGCAGCCGCTCGACGCGGCTGGACGTGAGGTAGCGCCGGCCGGCGGCCGTGTGCACGGGAAGCACGTCGGAGTAGACGAGGTAGCCGGGGTCGGTGTATTCGGCGGCGCGGGTGACCGCGTACCGGCCGCCCTCGGCGGTGACCTGGAGCAGCCAGGAGGCGCTCTCGCCGGGCACGTCCGCGGCCACCAGGACCAGCGGCGCGCCGTCCACCTCGCCGGACCAGAGGATTCCAGAGGTGGGCAGGTGTACCCGGTCGTCGGCCGGCGACCGCCAGTCGCGCACCGCCCCGGTCACCGCCGCGGTCACGGTGGCGTCGCCCGCGAGCGCGCCGCGCGCCGGCCAGACCGTCAGGTCGCCGTCCAGGCTGTCGTACCCGACCCGCAGGTCGCTCGGCTGCCGGTCGGCGACCGGGCCGCACGCCGTCGCGGTGAGCAGCAGGGTCAGCAGTGCGGTGGCCGTGCTGCCGCGCCGGCGGACTGGAGCCACCTGTACGCCCCCTCGATCGCCTCAGCCGTGGTCTACGGAAAGCGCCATAGTACGAGATGTCCGATCACCCGGACGCGGCACCTCGTCGGCGCGCCCGGCGCGGATCGCGCGGCCCGGCCGACACGCGCCACAGAGGACAGCGCCGTGGTTTCAGGGCGAATGTCCCGCTCCGGTAGACTCCGCCGACTGTGACGCCTGCCGAGACCCGCGCCGAATCCTCGCCGGAATCCGACGCCGCCGCGGCCTCCGCGTCCGACCCCGGCCGGTCCACGGGCGGCGACGGCGGCGGCCGCACGCCGAACGGCGGCGCCCCCGCGCCGGCCACCCGGACCCCGGCGCCCGCCGCCCGCACCCCGGCCGACGCGCCCACCCCGAAGGCGGACGCCGGCGCCACTCCGACGGCCGACGCCACTCCGACGGCTGACGCCGACGCCGCGTTAACGGCCGGCGCCACTCCGACGGCTGACGCCGGCGCCCCGTCGACGGCCGACGCCGACGCCCCGTCGACGGCCGACGCCGCGTTGACGGCCGACGCCGCGTTGACGGCCGACGCCGTCGCGTCACCGGCGGCCGAGGGCGGGGCTGCCCCCGCCCGACCGCGACGCTGGGCGCGGCGGCGGCAGGACTTGCTGGTCTTCGGCCTGTTCCTGCTCGCCGCGGTCTGGGTGACCAGCCAGATCTGGGTGGACCCGGCCGGCCGGGTGGCCTCGCTCTACAGCAGCGACCCGGCCCAGGTGCAGTTCTTCCTCGCCCACTCGGTGCGTGTGGTGCTGCACGGCGAGTTCCCGTTCTTCACCGAGCAGTTCAACTATCCCGACGGGGTCAACCTGATGGCCAACACGGCCATCCTCGCGTTGGGCATCCCGATGGTGCCGGTGACCCTGCTCTTCGGCCCGGCCGTGACCTTCGTGGTGCTGGTCACCCTCGCCCTCGCCGGCACGGCCTCGGCCTGGTACTTCGTGCTCTCCCGGCACGTCGTGCGCAGCCCGCTGGCGGCGGCGGTCGGCGGCTGGTTCTGCGGGTTCTCGCCGGCGATGCTGTCGCACGCCAACTGGCACCCCAACATCATCTCCCAGTTCCTGCTGCCGTTCATCGTCTGGCGGGTGCTGGTCATCACGCGGTCCCGGCGGCCGTGGCGCGACGGCGTGCTGCTCGCCCTGCTGGTCACCGTCCAGGCGTTCATCAACGAGGAGATCCTGCTCTTCACCGCGCTGGCCTGCGGGGTGTTCCTGCTCGCCGTGCTCGCCCAGCGTCCGGCGCTCTGGTCGGCGGCCTGGCGGCCGCTGGCGAAGGCCCTGTCGATCTGCACCCTCGTCGCCGGGGCGCTGCTGGCGTACCCGCTCTACATCCAGTTCGCCGGGCCGATGGCGTACCACGGGCTCAGCGACGCGGTCCGCGACTACGGCAACGACATCGCGGCCTTCTTCGCCCCCGGCTCGCCGACGCTCGGCGGCAACGAGCGCGCCAACATCAACCTCGCGCCGAACTACTCGGAGGAGAACGCCTTCTTCGGCTGGAGCCTCTCCCTCATCGCCGTCGGCATCGTGGCGTGGCTGCGGCGCGAACTGCTGGTCCGGGCGCTCGCCGTGACCGGGGTGTTCTTCGCCGTGCTCTCGCTCGGCGAGCGGGTGTCCTGGTGGGACCGGGAGGTGCTCACCGGGCCGTGGGAGTGGCTGGTCCGGCTGCCGCTGCTCGACGCGGTGGTGCCGACCCGGTTCGGCCTCATCACCAGCGTGGTGATCGGCATCCTGCTGGCGCTCGCCGTCGAGCGCTCCCGGACGCTGCCGGTCGAGCCCCGGACGCTGCGTACGCTCACCGCCGCCGGGCTCGTCCTCGCGCTGCTGCCGATCGCGCCGATGCCGCTGAAGGTGACCTCCCGCCCACCGGTGCCGGACTTCATCACCGCCGACCGGTGGCGCGGCTACGTCGGTCCCGACCAGACCCTGGTGCCGATCCCGGTGCCGAACATGGGCCACACCCACGGGATGCGCTGGGCCGCCTCCACCAACCTCGACTTCAAGATCCCCGGCGGCTACTTCCTGGCCCCGCGCAACGGCAACACCGGCGACCCCGGCCGCTTCGGTGGCCGGCCCAGCGGGGTGGGGCAGTTGCTGGAGGAGGTCGCCTCGACGGGCCGTACCCCCAAACTGGACGACCGGCAGCGCCGGCGGTCGCTCGACGAACTGCGGCACTGGCGGGCGGCGATCCTCGTGCTCCCGGTCGACCAGCACCACGCCGAGCCGCTGCGGCGCACCGTCGAGCAACTGGTCGGCCCGGGCCGCCGGGAGCTGGACGTCTGGGTGTGGGACGTCCGGACGCTGACCGACCAGCCGGCCTGATGGCGGCCCCGACGGCGCCCGGCACCGTCGACGCGGCACCCGACCGGCGCCCGCGCCGGCTGCCGGCGCGCGCGGCCGACGCGCTGGTCGTCGCCGGCTACCTCGCCCTGGCGGTGCTGCTGACCGTCGGCCAGTGGGGGCGGCCGGGGCGGCTGTTCCACCAGGCGGGGGACCAGATCCTCTTCGAGTGGATGCTGGCCCGCGCGGCCCGGGCCGTGACGGGCCTGGAGAACCCGCTGCACAGCTCCGCGCTGAACGCCCCGGACGGGGTGAACCTGATGGCCAACACCTCGGTGCTCGGCCTGGGCGTGCCGCTGACCCCGGTCACCCTGCTGTTCGGCTCGCAGGCGGCGTTCCTGGTGGCGGTGGTCGGCTGCCTCGCCGGCACTGCGACCGCCTGGTACGTCCTGCTGCGCCGCCGGCTGGTCGAGTCCCGCGTGGCCGCGGCCGTCGGCGGCCTGTTCTGCGGCTTCGCCCCGGGAATGGTCGCGCAGGCGGGGGCGCACCTGCACATGGCGGCGCAGTTCCTGGTGCCGGCGATCCTGGCGCTGGTGTTCCATCCGGACCCGCGCCGGGCGTGGCGGCACGGGTCGCTGCTCGGCCTGCTGGTGGCGTACCAGGTCTTCCTCGGCGAGGAGGTGCTGGTCTTCCTGGTGCTGGCCGCCGGGACGTTCGCGCTCGCGTACGCGGCGGCCGACCGGGCGGCGGCCCGCCGGCTCGCGCCCGCGCTGCTCGCCCGGCTCGGGATCGGGGTGGCGGTGTCGCTGCCGCTGCTGGCGTACCCGCTGTGGTTCCAGTTCTTCGGCCCGGGCCACTACCGGGGGATGCCGTTCCACGCGTACGGCTACCAGCTCGACGCCGCGTCGTTCACCGCCTCCGCCCGGCAGACCGTGCTCGGCGACGACCACCTGCCCGGCCTGCTCGCGCCGAACCCGACCGAGGAGAACTCCTTCTTCGGGCCGGGGCTGCTGGTGCTCGCCGTGGTCATCGTGAGCTGGCTGTGGCGCCGGCCGCTGGTGCGCGCGCTGGCCGTCTGCGGGGTGCTGTTCGCGCTGCTCTCGCTCGGCGCGCAGGTGCGCCTGGACGGCGCGGCCACCGGCATTCCGGGCCCGTACCGACTGGTCGCCGAGCTGCCGCTGCTCGACCTCGCGGTGCCGGCGCGCTTCCCGCTGGTCTGCATACCGGTGCTGGGCATCCTGCTCGCCCTCTCCCTGGACCGGCTCCGCGCCGCCGCGCAGCGGGCCACGGCGGGCGACCCGCCGGGAGCGGCGACGGCGGGCGACCCGCCGGGAGCGGAGACAGCGGACGGCCCGCCGGGGAAGGGGACGGTGGCCGGAGCGCCGGGGACCGTCGGCGGGGTGCCGGTGCGGCTGCTCTGGGGCGGGGCGGTGGCCGCCGCGCTGCTGCCGCTGTTCCCCACGCCGATCCGGACCGTGCCGGCCTGGCCGGTGCCGGCGTTCGTGGCCGAGGGCGGTTGGCGGGCGTACGTCCCGCCGGGGCGGACCCTGGTGCCGGTGCCGCCGGTGACGGGCGCCGGGATCAGCCCGGCGATGCTCTGGTCGGCCCGCACCGGGTTGGCCTTCCCCACGCCGGGCGGCTACTTCATCGGGCCCCGGGCCGCCGACGACCCGGCCGCCCGCTGGGGCGCGCCGGACCGGCCCACCGCGGCGCTGCTGCGCCGGGCGGCCGAGACCGGCGAGGTGCCGGCGGTCACCGACGCGGATCGCCGGCGGGCCGTGGAGGACCTGCGCCACTGGCGGGCCGCCGTGGTCGTCCAGGGTGGACTGCACCACGGCGACCCGGTCCGGCGTACGGTCGACGCCCTGCTCGGCCCCGGCCGCGAGATCGCGGGCGCCCACGTCTGGGACGTGCGCCCGCTGGTCGGGTGAGGGTCAGCCGACCAGGGGCCGGACGTCCCAGAGCCAGACGTCGTCGACGCGCTGCGGCGGGCCGATCAGCGCGGTCATCAGCTCGCGGAGGACCGCCTCGCGCGGGTGTGCGCCGAGAACGACCACGGACGCCTTCCAGAAGCGCAGGTCCTCGACGGCCTGGCGGCGGTTCTCGTCGGTCAGCGCGGGCACCGCGTTCTTGTCCATCGTGGTGTAGACCAGGCTGCTGGTCGGCCGGTTCGGCGCGCCGAAGACGCCCTCGCCCAGCTCGTTGGGCCCGATGAAGTAGCCGCCGGGGATGGGGAACGCCTGCTGCGTCAGGGCGCTCCAGCGCAGCGTGGGCAGGCCGTGCACGTTGCTCGGGATCGGCACCGGCACCAGGGTCCGGCCCGCCGGCACGTACGGGCGCCAGCCGCCGGCGGTGATGAAGTGCGGCGGGGGCTCGACGGGCCGCGCCGGCAGCGGGCGGGGAACGAGCGGCAGCACGGCGAGCACGATGGCCGCGTACCCCACCGGCCGGAGCCAACGGCGTCGCGGCCCGGCGGTGTCGCCGGGGGTGTCGTCGCCGGATCGGGGCGCCGGCACCGGCCCGCGGCCGCCGCCGTTCACCGCGTCCCAGGCCAGGGCGAGCAGCACGCCGACCGCCGCCGCCACCACCAGGGCCAGCCGGGTCGGCATCATCATCTCGACCAGCGGCAGGTCGTCGGGGATGTACGACCAGGGGCCGGCCGTCCCGGTCTCCACCCCGTTCAGGCGCACCGTCGGGCCGATCGAGGCCACCGTGAAGACCACCACCAGCACGGCGAGGATCCGGGCGGTGAACGAGCGGCGCACCAGCAGCACCAGCGCCACCAGCGACAGCAGCACCAGCGGCCAGCCGAACCAGGTGTTCTGCTCGGTCAGCCCGATGGTCTGCTCCACCGCCTCGTCGCCGGCGACGGTGTCCCGGGCGAAGGTGACGAAGGCCGCCAGGTCCTCGCCCCAGCTGTGGAAGACGCCGCCCTGCAGGCCCCGGTAGGACTGCGGACCGTTGAACTGGAACCAGATCGGGTACGCGGTCAGCAGCAGGGCCAACCCGCCGCCCACGCCGAGCGCGGCGGCGAAGGTGCCGGCCACCGCCCGCGTCCGCGCCGGCCGCATGACGGCGTACGCGACCACGGCGACCAGGCAGGCCAGCGCGGTCAGCAGGAGCATCTCCTCGTTGATGAAGATCTGGTACGCCACCAGCAGCCCGAGCACGACGCCGTTGCGCCGCCACCGGCCGGGCTCGCCCAGCCGGAACACCCGCAGCACGATCAGCGGCAGCAGGAAGTTCGAGACGAAGTTGGGCTGGCCGTTGGCGTGGTGCACGATGCCCGGCGCGAAGCCGAGGAACGCGCCGCCGACGAAGGCCGCCGCGCGGGAGCGCACCAGGTGCCGCGACAGCACCCAGTACGACGTGCCGGCGGTCGCGGCCAGCGCGGCGCCCAGGTAGAGCGCGTACACGACCTGCGGGCCGAGGAGCATGGTCAGCGGCGCCAGCGGCAGCGTCACCCCGAGCAGCGAGGTGTTCGCCATCATGTTCACGCCGTCCGGGGCGTTCTGCCGGGCGGTGAACAGCGGGTTCTCCAGGTGCCGCACGGAGTACGCGCCGTGCGAGAACAGCCACTCGAACCAGCTGTGGTCGGTGGGCAGGTGCGACGACACCCGGTTCTGCACGTCCACCCAGTAGTTCAGGCACACGAGAACGCCGAGCAGGACATAGGCTCCGATGGCCAGTACGTCGGCGCGGGCCGGCCTCCGTCGGGGCCGCCGCGACGGCTCGGCCGCGAGGGGCTCGGAGACGGAGTTCAGCGAGGGGTCTACCACCGGCACAGCCACGACGCGCCATCGTACAGGCGCGGCCGCGTCGCTTTTGTCAGGCCGGTGCGTCCCCGGCCGGATTGCCGGGTCCGCGCGGGTGCGACGGGGAGGACGGCACGTGACGGTCATCGACCTCGGCGAGCTGCGCGACGGGCCGGACCGCGAGGCGCTGCCCCGGCCGCCCCGCGCCGTCGGCCGGCCGCTGCTGGTGGCGCTGGTGCTCGCGCTGCTCGTGGCCACCCTGGCCGGGGCGGCGCCGACGCCGGAGCGGCGCTCGGTCGTCGTGCCGGCCCGCGTCGGGTCCGAGGCGTTCCTCGACGGTGACCGGTTCTACGTGGTCGAGCCGGCCGAGGGGGAGCCCGAGGGGACCGTGGAGGTGCGCGCCTACGCCCTGCCCGAGCGGACCCCGGCCGCCGGCCGGGCGACGGCTCCACTGTGGCGGGCCCGCGTTCCGGCAGCGGGCCGGTTCTGGCAGGTGCAGTCCGTGCCCGGGGTGGTGCTCTTCGCGGTCACCGGGGAGCAGAGCCTCGGCGAGACGGTCGCCCTGGATCCCGCCACCGGCCGGGAACGCTGGCGGCAACCCGGCCACCCCTGGTCGGACCCGGCCGGAGCGCTGCTGGTGCAGACCGCCGACTCCGTCCGGTCGGTGGACCCGGCCTCCGGACGGGCGCTCTGGTCGGTGCGGACGCCGCCGGAGGGGGCGCACTTCGACGTCGGCGACGGGCTGGTGGAGCGGATCGTGCTGGTCGCCGCCGACGGGGCGGTCCAGGTGCGCGACCGCCGCTCGGGCGACCTGCTGCACGCGGCGGACCTGCGCCCCGACGGGCAGCCCGCCTTCGGCCAGGCAGTCGTCATCCACGACCTGTTGCTGCTCGTCCGGCCACGGGCCGGCACGCTGACCGCCTACGGGCTGGACGGGCTCCGACCGCGCTGGGAGGTGCGCCTGCCGACGGTCGACCACGTCTCCGATTGCGGCCGATTGCTCTGCGTCGGGGGGCCGGACGTGGGATTCCGCGCGCTGGACCCGGCCACCGGTGCGGTCCGGTGGACCGGGAAGGGGTGGCTGGGGGTGCTGTCCGGGCGGGGCGGGCGGCTGCTCGCGCTGGTGTCGGGACCGGCCGGGGAGCGGTTCGGCGTGCTCGACGCGGCGACCGGCCGGCAGGTCGCCGACCTGGGCACCTGGCAGCTGATGCCGTGGCACGACGACGACCGGCTCCTCGCCGTGCGGCCCCCCGCGTCCGGCGGCGGGCTGGTGGTCGGCGAGCTGGACGTCGCGGCCGGCCGCGCCCGGGTGGTCGACGTGCTCCCGGACGCCTCCGGGCAGTGCCGGGGCGGCACGGACACCGTGCTGTGCCGGCTGCGCTCCGGCGAGATCGGCGTCTGGCGGTTCGGGGGCTGAGCCGGCGGTCGCCGGGCCCCGCGCCGGCGGCTCACCAGTTGGGCTGCTCCGGCGCCGGGGGCAGCGGCACGCCGGGCGGCCGGAGCACGTACGCCACCCCGCCGCTGCCGCCCTGCCAGGCGGCCTCGAACCGGTCCCGGTCGACGGTGCGGCGCACCGCGTCGTCGTCGGGGGCGTACGGGTCGTTGAGCACCGGCGCGCCGGTGCGGGCGAAGCCGACCAGCACCATCAGGTGCCCGGCGGTGTCGTAGTCCAGACCGGGCACCTCGCCCGCGGTGAACGCGGCGGAGACGATCAGCGGGATGCCGGCCGCCACGAACGCCTCCGCCTCGGTCAGCGAGCGCAGCCGGGTGACGAACGCGTCCACGCCGTGCAGCCCCGCGTACGCGGTGTTGAACGGCCAGTTGCCGGCGCCGGCGTAGGCGTGGTCGTAGCAGTGCCGGGCGGCGTGCACCACCACCGGGCGGGGGCCGGGCGGGGCCACCCAGGCGTACCGGTCGGGGGCCGGGGCGGCGCCCCAGAAGGCGAGCACCATCGACGTGCAGGTGGGGCTGCACCAGGAGTCCCCGCCGCCGCCCCACTGCGGGTGCGCGCCGGCGTGCAGCCGCTGCGAGTAGCGCGGCACGTCGAGCACCGTGCCCCAGGCGGCCGGCGTCGTCGCGGCGACCCCCTCCGGGGCGGCCGGGTCCGGGGCGCTCCCGCCGGGCCGGGTGTCCGCGCCGGGCGGGGCCGCCACGGGCGGCGGGCCCTCGGCCGCCGGTCGGGACGCCGCCGGGCCCGCGCCGGAGGCGACCGCCCCGGCCGTACGCAGCACCGGCGTCGTGCCGGCGTCGGCGTCGGCCGGCCGGAGCAGGGTCACCCGGAGCTGCCAGCCGGTGACCGTCGCGCCCGTCACCACCAGGGTGTCCGTGTCCACCCGGGCGTCGTCGTCGCGCTGCCCGGGCACCGAGGTGCGGCGGAACGACTGGTCGCCGGCGGCCCATTCGGCGAGGACGTACCACCGCGTGGCGGGGGAGTCGGCGTGCCAGCCGCGCAGTTCCACCCGCAGCCAGCAGCCCTGCGGGGTCTCCCCGGTCCAGGAGGGCACCACGTCGCGTACGGCGAAGCCGGCCGGCACGGGCGGGGACGTCCAGCTGCCCGCGGCGTACCGGCGGGTGCTGCCGTCGGCGTCGGTGTGATCGAGCCGGTCGACGGGGTCGGCCAGTTCGAGGCCCCGGGGGCCGGCGCGCAGCCCCGCCAGGATTCCCTGGTCCGCGTCGCCGGGGAGGCGGAAGCCCCGGTAGGCGACGTCCCGCCGGGCCGTCGGCGCCGTGTGGGTCATGCGGCTCCCCGTCCGTTGCGAAGGATGACGCCGGAAGCATCGCGTACGACGAAGGTTTTCTGCAACGGGCGGCCCGGGCCGGACGGCGGGTGCGGGCCGGGTTGGCAGCCGGCACTAGGTTGTCGGGTGGTCGGGGCGCGAGGAGGCCGGGATGCGGGTACTGGTGGTCGAGGACGAGCGCAACCTCGCCGACGCGATCGCGCGGGGGTTGCGCAAGCGGGGCATGGCGGTCGACGTCGCCTACGACGGCGACAGCGGCCACGAGATGGCGTTCGTCACCCGCTACGACGTGGTGGTGCTGGACCGGGACCTGCCCGGCGTGCACGGCGACCAGATCTGCGCGGACCTGGCCGCCTCCGGCGCGCTCACCCGGGTGCTGATGCTGACGGCCAGCGGCACGGTCGCCGACCGGGTCGAGGGGTTGCAGCTCGGCGCGGACGACTACCTGCCGAAGCCGTTCGCCTTCGACGAGCTGGTCGCCCGGGTGCAGGCGCTCGGCCGGCGGGCCACCCCGGCCGCGCCGCCGGTGCTGGAGCTCGCCGACCTGGTGCTCGACCCGGCCCGCCGGGTCGCCACCCGGGGTGGGCAGCCGATCGACCTGACGAACAAGGAGTTCGGCGTGCTCTGCGAGCTGCTCAAGGCGCGCGGCGCGGTGGTCTCCAGCGAGGAGCTGCTGGAGCGGGTCTGGGACGCCAACACCGACCCGTTCACCACCATCGTGCGGGTGACGGTGATGACGCTGCGCAGGAAGCTGGGCGATCCCCCGCTGATCGAGACGGTGGTGGGCGCCGGCTACCGCACGGCGGGGGTGGCATCGTGAGCGCGAGGAGCGCGCCGGGTCTGCGAGCCCCGCGGTCGCGAACCGAGGTGGCACTCGTGAGCGCGAGGAGCGCGCCGGGTTCGCGGGCCCCGCAGTCGCGAACCGAGGAGGTGCCGTGAGCGCGAAGAGGGAGTCGCTGGCCGGGCGGCCGCGACCGAAGGAGGCGACCGCGCGGCGGCTACGGCCCACCCTGCGGCTGCGGCTGACCCTGCTCAACGGCGTGCTGCTGGTCGGCGCCGGGGCGATCCTGGTGCTCCTGGCCTGGCTGCTGGTCCGCGACGCGCTGCGCCCGACCGACGAGCTGCTGCCCGGCACCACGGTCGTGCTGGCCGACGGCCGGTCGCTGGACGCCGCGCAGTGGCAGCGGCAACTGGTCGACGCCGCCAGCGGGGAACTGCTGGTCAAGGGCCTGGTGGCGCTGCTGGCGATCAGCGTCGTCGGGGTGGCCGGCGCGTACGCGGTGGCCGGCCGGGCGCTGCGCCCGCTGCACCAGGTCACGGCCACCGCCCGGCGGCTCGGCGAGACCACCCTGGACCAGCGGATCGGTTACTCCGGCGCCGACGACGAGGTGGCCGAGCTGGCGAAGACCTTCGACGCGATGCTGGACCGGATCGCCGCCGCGTTCGAGGCGCAGAAGCGTTTCGTCGCCAACGCCTCGCACGAGCTGCGCACCCCGCTCGCCGTGATGCGTACCGAGATCGACGTGACGCTCAGCGACGACGAGGCGGACGCCGCCGAGTACCGCCGGATGGCCACCGTCGTCCGGGACGCTTCCGAGCGGGCCAACGGGCTGGTCGACGCCCTGCTGGTGCTGGCCCGCAGCGAGGCTCAGGCGGGCCGCCGGCTCGGCCGCCGCACCGAGTGCGACCTCGCCGCCGGCACCGCCAACGCCCTGTCGGCGGTACGCCGGGAGGTGGAGCGGATCGGGTTGCGGGTGCAGACGTCGCTGGAGGCCGCCCCGGTGGTCGGCGACCCCGGGCTGCTCGACCGGCTGGCCGGCAACCTGATCGAGAACGCGGTCCGCTACAACCACCTGCACGGTCGGCTCTGGGTGCGTACCGGCTCGGACGGCTGCCGGTCCTGGCTGGTGGTGGGCAACACCGGCTTCGAGGTGGACCAGGCGGACGTGCCGGGCCTGTTCGAGCCGTTCCGGCGCGGCGGCCGGGAACGCACCGGAGCCCGCGGCTCGGGCCTCGGGCTCTCCATCGTCCGGGCGGTCTGCGACGCGCACGGCGGCACGGTCAGAGTGATCGCCCAGCCCGGGGGCGGGCTGGAGGTCACGGTGACCCTGCCGGCGGCGGAGGCCGCCCCGGCGGTGAGCGCCGGGGAACCGGCCGCCGGGCGGTGACCGGGCGGCGCGGGGTTGCGGGCAGGCCGGCCCGATGAAAGGATCATGGGGTCAGACCGATGATCGGAGGGGGGTGCGTCGATGTTCACCGTCATGATCTCCGCGCCCCGTCTCGCCGGCTGACCCTCACACACGCGGGGCGCCTCCATCCGTAGCGGAGGAACCCGTGTATCCACGGATCCACAACATCAGTTTCGACTGTCACGACACCTACGTCCTCTCCGGCTTCTGGTCGGCGGTGCTCGGGTACGCCCGGCACCCCGACGACGCCCCGGGTGACCCGGAGGCGGTCCTGCTGCCGCCGGACGGCACCACCCCGACCGTGTTCTTCCAGCAGGTGCCCGAGGCCAAGACGGTCAAGAACCGGGTGCACGTCTGCCTGGAACCGGCCGGGCGGACCCGCGACCAGGAGGTCGAGCGGGTGCTCGGGCTCGGCGCGGTCCTGGTCGACGACCAGCGGCGCGCCGACGGTACGGGCTGGGTGGTGCTGGCCGACCCGGAGGGCAACGAGTTCTGCGTCCTGCGCGGCGCGGCGGAGCGGGCGGGTGCGTCCACCGAGGAGGAACAGCAGTGAGCGCGATCATCCACAACATCGGCATCGACTGCCGCGACACGTACGCCCTGGCCGGCTTCTGGGCGCAGGTCTTCGACTGCCCGCGGCAGCCGGACGACTTCCCGGGCGATTCGGAGGCCATGCTGCTGCCCCCGGGTGGGCCGGAGGTGCTCTTCCTGGCCGTGCCGGAGGGCAAGACGGTGAAGAACCGCCTGCACCTCGACCTGGCACCCGCCGACCGGACCCGGGACGAGGAGGTGGCTCGGCTGCTCGGCATCGGCGCCACGCAGGTCGCCGACCGCCGCCGCCCCGACGGCTCCGGCTGGGTGGTGCTGGCCGACCCCGAGGGCAACGAGTTCTGCGTCCTGCGCAGCGCCGCCGAGCGCGCCGCCGCCGCGGAGCGGGCCGCCGCGGAGGCTGACGCCGAGGGCTGACGCCGAGGGGCCGACGCCGAGGGCCGACGCCGAGGGCTGACGCCGAGGGGCCCGTCACCACACCGGTGACGGGCCCCTGCACACCGTTCGGGTCAGGACTTCTGCTCGATCTGCCCGCGCATGGCGGCGAGTTCGGCGTGGGCCTGCGTGCCGGTCTTGAAGTAGATGATGATCATGCCCACGCTGCCCCGGTCGCTCCAGACGCAGACGCCGAGCGGCACATCCCGCGCCTTCGCGTCGCCGCACTTGGCCTCGCCGCCGAGCGGGCCCGGGTCCACGGACGTCATGTCGCCGAGCTGCACGTCACTGGTGCGCGCGCCCCTGATGGTGTCCTCGAGCGTCTTGGCCGGGTTCGGGTTCATCCCGGACGCGGCGGCGACCATGACGAGGTCCTTCTTGGCCAGTGTGCCGTAGAACGCGCCGACCGTGCTGGTCGCGTCCGGCAGGGACCGGTTCAGCTCCGTCTCGAGCTGCTGGGCGCCGGCCTGGAGGGCGGGGTCGGTGGCCCTGGGCCGGCCGGCGAGCGTCGCCGGCTCGACGACCCGGATCCTGGTGGCGTCGACGGTCTCCTTGACCTCGTCCTTGACGGCGAAGAAGGCGACGGCGGCGCCACCGAGGCAGAGCACCAGCACCACGGCGAGCGAGATCAGCACGATCTTGGCGGCGCTTGACTTCTGCTGCACCGGCGGGCCGGGCGGGCCGCCGTACGCCGGCACCGGCCCGCCCCCCGGCTGCGGCGGCGGGAACCCCTCGAACTGCTGCGGTGGCCCGTAACCGCCGGGCTGCGGCGGGGGATACCCACCGGGCTGCTGCGGTGGCCCGTACCCACCGGGCTGCTGCGGCGGGTACCCGCCCGGCTGGGGGTACGAGCCGTACGGCGTGCCGGGGTCGGGCGGGTAC
>NZ_JBPQTP010000149.1:0-13995 GCF_051386395.1 Micromonospora sp. URMC 106 | reverse complement strand
GCCGCCGCCGCCGCGCAGGACGAGGTGCCCGTCGGCGTTGCCCCGGGTGTGCATGATCGCCGGGGTGCCGGAGACGTCGATGCCGGGGAAGACGTGCGGCACCCCGGCGGCCCGGATCGCGTCCACGGCCGTGCCGATGCTGCCGTCCGGGCGGTTCTTCATGCCGATCGGCATCGACAGGCCGGAGGCGAGCTGCCGGTGCACCTGGCTCTCCACCGTCCGCGCGCCGATGGCGCCCCAGGCCACCGTGTCGGCGATGTACTGCGGGGTGATCGGGTCGAGGAACTCGCAGCCCACCGGCAGGCCCAGGCGCAGTACGTCGAGCAGGAGCGCCCGGGCGGTGCGCAGGCCCGCGTTGACGTCGCCGGAGCCGTCCAGCCCCGGATCGTTGATCAGACCCTTCCAGCCCACGGTGGAGCGCGGCTTCTCGAAGTAGACCCGCATCACCACCAGCAGGTCGTCGGCGACCCGGTCGGCGGCGGCGCGGAGCCGGTGGGCGTAGTCGAGCGCGGCGGCCGGGTCGTGCACCGAGCAGGGGCCGACCACCACCAGCAGGCGGTCGTCGGCGCGGTCCAGCACCCGGCCGACGGCGCGCCGGCCGGTCAGCACGGCCGAGGCGAGCGTGTCGTCCAGGGGCAGCTCGTGGTGCAGCAGGGCGGGGGTGGTCAGCGGCACGACGCGGTCGATCCGCTGATCGCTGACCCGATCGGTCTCCGGGGTCGTCACGGTGGGTGTCCTTCCGCCGACCGTGCCCCGGGGCCGGTGCCCGGGTCGAGCCGGCTGCTCGTACGCAAAAGGGCAGGAACGAAAGCTCCTGCCCGGCCGGCTCGATGGCGGTGACGTCAGATCATGGTGAAGTCACCGGCGTGCGAGCCGGCTGCCTAAACCATCGATACGAACGCGTCACGCGGCCCAGCGTACCCGACGGCCCGGCAGGGTCCACCCGGTCGTCGGAAAACGCTCCCGACACGTTCACCTTCGTCGATGCGATCGGCGGTAGCTTCATCGACACCGACCGCTGCTCGTCCGGAGGTTCCGATGGATCGTCGTACCGTCCTGCGCGCCACCGTCGCTGGCGCCGCCGCCTTCTCCGGCAGCCTCTGGGCGGGCGCCGCCCTGGCCGCCCCGGCCCAGCCCGGCACCAGCCCGTACGGGCCGCTGGGCGCCGCCGACGCGCGGGGCATCCAGCTCCCCGCCGGCTTCACCAGCCGGGTGATCGCCCGCTCCCGGCAGGCGGTGCCCGGCACGTCGTACACCTGGCACGACGCGCCCGACGGCGGCGCCTGCTTCGCCGCCGGCACCGGCTGGATCTACGTCTCGAACTCCGAGATCGCCACCACCGGCGGGGTCTCCGCGGTGCGCTTCGCCGCCGACGGCAGCATCGTCTCCGCGTACCGGATCCTGTCGAACACCAACCGCAACTGCGCCGGCGGCGCGACCCCGTGGGGGACCTGGCTCTCCGGCGAGGAGGTCAGCCGGGGCTACGTCTACGAGACCTGGCCGCAGGGTGACCGGGCCGGCGTGCGGCGCGCGGCGATGGGGCGCTTCACCCACGAGGCCGCCGCCTGCGACCCGGACCGCCGGGTCGTCTACCTGACGGAGGACGAGACCAGCGGCTGCTTCTACCGGTTCCGGCCGACCACCTGGGGCGACCTCTCCGCCGGCACCCTGGAGGTGCTGGTCGCGGGCACGGGCACCAGCGGCCCGGTGAGCTGGGCGCGGGTGCCCGACCCGGACGGCTCGCCCACCTACACCCGCGACCAGGTCTCCGGGGCGAAGAGGTTCAGCGGCGGTGAGGGCTGCTGGTACGCCGACGGCACCTGCTGGTTCACGACCAAGGGCGACAACCGGGTCTGGGCCTACGACGCGGTGAACCAGCGCATCGACCTGGCGTACGACGACTCGTTGGTCTCCGGGACGGCACCGCTGACCGGGGTGGACAACATCACCGGCACCCCCGGCGGCGACCTCTACGTGGCCGAGGACGGCGGCAACATGGAGATCAACATCATCACGCCGGCCGGGGTGGTCGCCCCGTTCCTGCGGATCACCGGCCAGTCCTCGTCGGAGATCTGCGGTCCGGCGTTCTCGCCGGACGGCAGCCGCTTCTACTTCTCGTCGCAGCGCGGCACCACCGGCTCCTCCTCCGGCGGCATCACCTACGAGGTGCGCGGCCCGTTCCGCTCCTGAGCGCGGCCCCCTGCCGACGGCGGTCCGTTCCGCTGCCGAGGCGGCCCGCCGCCGCGCCACGGTCGCGGCCGGGCGCCGGTGGCCCCGCGACGCCCGCCGGCGCCGCCGCGACCGGGCGGGCGTGCCCGACACGCCGGCGGGGTATGTGGGCGGGCATGAGTCACGAGCAGAGCGACCAGGAACGGGTGGAGTCCCGCGCCCACCTGCTGCCCGAGGAGGCGGCGGTCGGCAGCGACGACCCGCAGGCGCAGGCGGGCGCCATCCTCGAGGAGTCGGACATCCGGGAGGAGGACCGCAACGCCGCGCCGGACACCGTCCTGGAGCGGCGCACCTCCGATCAGACGGTGACCCCCATCGAGCCCCCCGACTGAACCCGGGCCCCGCGCGCCCGCTGCGAGGCCGGATAGGTGTGCTCCCGCAGCCAGGCGATCGGGCCCGCCGCCCGCAGCCCCGGCGGCAGGTTGCCGACCGGGTCGAAGGCCAGCGCGGCGTCCTCCCGGGCGCTGAGCTGGTCGCCGAGGCTGACCTGACCGAACGGCCGCCACGGCCCGACCGCGGACGCGACCGCAAGCACCAGCCGCGGCGCGTCCGCCCGGGCGGCGGCGGCCACCTCGGCCAGACTGCGGCCCAGGTCGGGCGACTCCGGGTCGGCCAGCGCGGCCAGGAACAGCCGCCGCCGGCCGGCCCGGAACGACATGATGGTGCTGTACGTCCCGGCGAAGCGACGCCGGGGCAGCGGCAGGTTCCGCAGCACCGGCGGGGCCCCGCTGGAACTGACGAGCAGGTCGAACGGCCGGCCGGAGTCCCGGTGCAGCCGCACGGCCAGGCCCAGCACGTCCGGCCAACTGCCCGGCGTGGGCACCCCCTTGGAGAGGCGGACGGTCGCCGGGAAGCGCCCCGGGGCGTCCAACAGCGGAACCCCGGTCGGCGGCCCCGGCGTACCCCACACGGTCACCTCGCCGGTGAAGGAGCGGCCCGCGGGGTGCAGCAGGCGGGCCCGGCGCAGCCGGGTCAGGGCGGCGGTCGCGCGGTCGACCGCGACGGCGGCCCGGTCGGTCACGGTGGCGGCAGGCGGCATCCTCCCCCCGTACCCGGCCGTCGACGGTCGATGCCTCGCCGCGAGCGGCGTGTCCCGTCCGGCCCGCCTGATCGGATAGCGTCGTGCCATGCCCGACAGCGGTTACCCCTGGCCCATCGAGACGACCCGACTGGACAACGGCCTGCGCGTGGTGGTGAGCGAGGACCGCACGGCGCCCGCGGTCGCCGTGAACCTCTGGTACGACGTCGGCTCCCGGCACGAGCCCACGGGGCAGACCGGCTTCGCCCACCTCTTCGAGCACCTGATGTTCGAGGGCTCCGTCAACGTGGCGAAGACCGAGCACATGAAGCTGGTGCAGGGTGCGGGCGGCTCGCTCAACGCCACCACCAACCCGGACCGCACCAACTACTTCGAGACCGTCCCGGCCGAGCACCTGGAGCTGGCGCTCTGGCTGGAGGCGGACCGGATGGGCGGCCTGGTCCCGGCGCTGACCCAGGAGACGCTGGACAACCAGCGCGACGTGGTGAAGAACGAGCGGCGCCAGCGCTACGAGAACGTCCCCTACGGCGACGCCTGGCTCCGGCTGCTGCCGCTGCTCTATCCGCCGGGGCACCCGTACCACCACGCCACGATCGGGTCGATGGCCGACCTGAACGCCGCCGACCTGGCCACCTTCCAGGCGTTCCACCGGACGTACTACGCGCCCAACAACGCGGTGCTGACCGTGGTGGGCGACGCCTCCGCCGCCGAGGTCTTCGCGCTGGCCGACAAGTACTTCGGCGCGATCCCGCCCCGCGAGGACATCCCGCCCGCGCCCGACGGCCGGACGGTCCCGGTGGCCGGGCGACCGGCCGTGGAGACGGTCACCGGCGACGTCCCGGCGCCCCGCGTCTACGTCGCGCACCGCACCCACGCCTTCGGCAGCACCGGCTACGACGTGGTGACCGTGCTCGCCACCGTGCTGGGCAGCGGCCGGGGCAGCCGCCTCTACCAGCGCCTCGCCGACGGGGAGCGGATCGCCCAGCCGGACCTCGTCGGCGCGTACGGGGTGGACCTGGCGCACGCCCCCGCGCCGCTGATCGCCACCGCCACGGCCCGCCCCGGCATCAGCGGCGAGCGGCTGGCCGCCGGGCTGGCCGAGGTGGTCGACGAGCTGGCCACCGTGCCGGTCACCGCCGCCGAGCTGGACCGGGCCAAGTCCCTGCTCACCACCATGTGGTGGCGGCAGATGTCCACTGTGGACGGCCGGGCGGACACGCTCGGGCGTTACGCCACCCAGTTCGGCGACCCGGCGAAGGCCGCCGAGCGGCTGCCGGCCTGGCTCGCGGTGACCGCCGAGCAGATCGCCGAGACCGCCGCCGAGGTGCTCGCCGCCGACGACCGGGTGACCCTGACCTACCTGCCCGAGGAGAAGCCCTGATGACGCTGATCACCGACCGTCCCGGGCCGGGCGTCGCCCGCCCCTACCGGTTCCCGCAGGTGGTCCGCCGCACGGTGGCCGGCGGCCAGGTGGTCGCCGCACACCTGCCCGGGCAGAACCTCGCCGTGGCGCTGCTGCTGCTCGACGCGGGCGCCGGGCGCGAGCCGACCGGCAAGGAGGGGCTCGGCGGGGTGCTCGCCAAGGCGCTGGAGGAGGGGACCGCGCAGCGGGACGCGACCGCGTACGCGCTGGCGATCGAGGCGCTCGGCACCGAGCTGGTGACCGGGCTGGACTGGGACTCGTTCCAGGTCAGCGTGCAGGTGCCGGTGGAGCGGCTGAGCGCCGCCGTGGAGCTGCTCGCCGAGGCGGTCCGCACCCCGAAGCTGGATCCGGACGACGTCCGGCGGGTCCGCGACGACGAGGCGACCGCGCTGCGGATGGACTGGGCCAACCCCGGTCCCCGCGCCGACGCGGCGCTGCGCGCGGACCTGTTCGGCGCGGAGAACCGCTGGGGCCGCCCCATGTACGGCGACCCCGACTCGGTGGCGGGGCTGGACGTCGAGGACGTCACCGTCTTCCACTCCGAGTGGTTCATCCGCCCCGGCACGCTGGTCGTCGCCGGCGACCTGGACCGGCTCGACCTGGACGCGCTCGGCGCGACGGCGTTCGCCGGCACCGGCGGCGGGCCGGTCGACCGCGGCGGCCCGATCGAGGTGGCGACCCGCCCCGGCCGGCGCGTCATCCTGGTGGACCGCCCCGGCTCGGTGCAGTCCACGCTGCGGCTGGGCCACCCGTCGCCGCACCGCGCCCACCCCGACCACGTGCCGATGACCCTCGCCGGCACGGTGCTCGGCGGGGCGTTCACCTCCCGGCTCAACCACCTCATCCGCGAGGTGCGCGGCTACACGTACGGCATCCGGGGCGACTTCGCCTCGTCGCGCCGGTTCGGCCGGTTCGCGGTCAGCTCCGGCGTGCAGACGGCGGTCACCGCGCCGGCCCTGGTCGAGGCGGTCGGCGAGATCACCCGTACCCAGGAGACCGGGGTGACCGAGGAGGAGCTGGCGGTGGCGCGTTCCTGGCGGGCCGGCCAGCTCTCCGTCGAGCTGCAGAGCCCCCGGGCGATCGCCTCGGCGCTGACCACCCTGGTCGTGCATGACCTGCCGGACGACTACCACGCCCGGCTGCGGGAGTCGCTGCTCGCCGCCGACGTGGCGCAGGTCTCCGCGGCGGCCGCCGCGCACCTGCACCCGGAGGCGCTCACCCTGGTGGTGGAGGGCGACGCCGCCGTGATCCGCGACGAGCTCACCGCCACCGGCCTGGGCGACCTGCTCGACCACGCCTCCTGACCGGTGCCGGGGCGGTGTGATCTGGGTCGCGCCGTCCCGGCCGCGGGCCGTCCCGCCCGGGGCCGGGGCCGACGCGAATGCTCCGGCGGGGCGACCCGGGGGGCGGTGGTTCTTCCGGGCCGCCGGGCCGATCGACGGCGTCGTTCCGGCCCCGCCCCACCCCGGGCGTGACCGGCGCCACCGCCCGAGCCGGCCCCCCGCCCGCCCGGGCGGTGGGAAAGCGTTCCCGGTCGGGTCGCCGGGCTGGGTAGCCTCGCGGGCATGAGGATCGGCATTGTGGGGGCCACCGGCCAGGTCGGTGGCGTGATGCGGCAGGTGCTGGCGGAGCGGGAGTTCCCGGCGGAGCAGGTGCGGTTGTTCGCCTCGGCACGGTCGGCCGGGCGCACCCTGCCCTTCCGGGGCGGCGAGGTGACCGTGGAGGACGCGGCCACCGCCGACTACTCCGGGCTCGACATCGTGCTCTTCTCGGCCGGCAAGGGCACCGCGAAGGAACTCGCGCCCCGGGTCGCCGCGGCGGGCGCCGTCGTCATCGACAACTCCTCGGCGTTCCGCATGGACCCCGAGGTGCCGCTGGTGGTCGCCGAGGTAAACCCGCACGCCGCCGCCGTACGCCCCAAGGGGATCATC
The DNA here is from genome assembly GCF_051386395.1 of Micromonospora sp. URMC 106. NCBI lineage: Bacteria > Bacillati > Actinomycetota > Actinomycetes > Micromonosporales > Micromonosporaceae > Micromonospora > Micromonospora sp. URMC 106. The sequence goes on along the minus strand of NZ_JBPQTP010000149.1, from coordinate 7,373 downwards.
GCCAACCCGAACTGCACCACGATGGCCGCGATGCCGGTGCTGCGCCCGCTGCACGCCGAGGCGGAGCTGGTCGCCCTGGTCGTCTCGACCTACCAGGCGGTCTCCGGCGCCGGGCTGGCCGGCGTGGCCGAGCTGGACGAGCAGGTCCGCAAGGTCGCCGAGCACGCCACCGGGCTCACCTTCGACGGCGCGGCCGTGGAGTTCCCCGCCCCCCGCTCGTTCGCCCGGCCGATCGCGTTCAACGTGCTCCCGCTCGCCGGCTCGATCGTCGACGACGGCTCCTTCGAGACCGACGAGGAGCAGAAGCTGCGCAACGAGAGCCGCAAGATCCTGGAGATCCCCGGGCTGAAGGTTTCCGGCACCTGCGTGCGGGTGCCCGTCTTCACCGGCCACTCGTTGCAGATCAACGCCCGGTTCGCCCGCCCCGTCACCCCGCAGCGGGCCCGCGAGCTGCTCGACGGCGCCCCCGGCGTCGCGCTGAGCGACGTGCCGACGCCGCTCGAGGCCGCCGGCCAGGACCCGACCTACGTCGGCCGGATCCGCGCCGACGAGACCGTCGAGCACGGGCTCGCCCTGTTCTGCTCCAACGACAACCTGCGCAAGGGCGCCGCGCTGAACGCCGTGCAGATCGCCGAGCTGGTCGCCGCCGAGCGCCGCTGACCGACGCGCGTGCGACGGGCCCCCCCCGGTTCGCGGCGGGGGCCCGTCCAGTCCGGGGTACGCGGGGATGTGCCAGCGGCCGTACGCCGTGGTTCGATGGGAGCGGCGTGACGGTCGATCGGGAGGATGCCGTGGCGGACGACGAGACCCGGCGGGCGTTGGCGAACCTGGTCGCGGGACACCGGCTGGGGGTGCTGGCGACGCTCAGGCGGGACGGGCCGCCGCAGCTCTCCACCGTCATCTACGCCTTCGACCCGGAGTCCGCCGTGATCCGGGTGTCGGTGACCGACGGCCGGGCGAAGACGGCCAACCTGCGCCGCGACCCCCGGGCCAGCTTCCACGTCGGCAGCGAGGACGGCTGGGCGTACGCGGTGGCGGAGGCGCGCGCCGAGCTGACGCCGGTGGCCGCCGACCAGGACGACGAGACCGTGGCGGAGCTGGTCGACCTCTACCGCGCGATCCAGGGCGAGCACCCGGACTGGGCCGACTACCGGCGGGCGATGGTCGCCGAGCGCCGCCTCGTGCTCCGGCTGCACGTCGAACGCCTCTACGGCATCCCGCCACGCGGCTGATCCGGCCCGCGGTCCGGTCGCGGCCCGGCGGCTGGATTCCGGCCGTCAACGAGGTGGCCACGGCCTCGGCCACGCTGCGCCACCCACGGGTTTCTGGCGACGGTGTCACGCGACTCCCGTTCGTCGTCGCTCATCCGGTCGCGTAGCGGCCCTCCGGCACCGCCCGGGCCCTCCGGACCGCACCGCGTTACCCCGCCCGGCCGGCGGGTAGACGGCCGGTGCCGACACCGAGAGGGGAGCACCATGACAACGGTCGGAGAGTTCATGACGACCCGGTTGGTGACGATGGACGGCAACGACACGCTGACCGCCGCGGCGCAGGAGATGCGCGACAGCGCCATCGGCGACGTGGTGGTGACCGATGGCGACGATGTCGTCGGTATCGTGACGGACCGGGACATCACGGTCCGGGGCGTGGCGGAGAACATGGACCCGAACTCGACCCCGCTCAACCGGATCACCAGCAAGGACGTGATCACGGTGAGCCAGTACGACGACGCGGTGGCCGCCGCCGACCTGATGCGGACCTACGCCGTCCGCCGGTTGCCGGTCATCGACGACGGGCGGCTCGTCGGCCTGGTCTCGATGGGTGACCTCGCCGTGGAGCGGGAACCGCAGTCGGTGCTCGCCGACATCAGCGCCGACGAACCGAACAACTGACGTCCGCCGCGGCGTGCCGGCTCTCCGACCGGGGAGCCGGCGTCGCGGCTTCCGGGGCGGGGTCAGGACGGGTCGACGGTGACCCGGACGTCGGCGGCGCCGCGCGCGGCGGCCACCGAGGCGGCCTCCGCGTCGAGGTCCTTCCGCGCCCGGGGCGGCAGCGCGGCCCACGGCGTGACGGTCACTTCCAGCACGCCCCGGCCGGCCTGCTTCGCCCGCCAGGTGCCGGCCACGTCGCCGGCCACGAGCAGCGCCCCGGGGTTGCCGATGACCCGCCAGAGCTGCGACTGGCGGGCCCGGTCGGGGACCAGCACGTCCCGGTCGCGGGCCTGGAGGAAGGGATCGCCGGGCGGCAGCAGCCGGACCCCCGGCAGGGGCCGCGCGCCGCGCAGCGCGTCGAGCCGCTCCGCCGGCAGCCAGGCCCGCCGGCCGTCCACCCGTACCTCGGCGAGCCCTTCCGGCCAGACGGGGCGCAGCGCGGTGGCAGTGGTGCCGAGGAAGCCGGCGATGTCGGCCGGCGTCGCCGGCCCGAGCAGCCGCAGGCAGGTGAGCACCCGGGCGGTGGTGCCCGCCGCCCGCGCGGGGGGCCCGGGCCAGCCCGGCAGCGGCGCGAGCGTCGTCGCCCGCCCCGACACCTCCAGGCGTACGCCGCCGGCGAGGCCGGCCTGCTGGAACAGCGACCCGGAGACGTGCCGGGCGCCGCACGGGCCACAGTCGTACGTCAGCTCGGCGGGCACCCGGTCGCTCACCGCGCGGCTCGCCTCGCCGCGGGCCGTCGGCGCGGTCACCACCTCCGCGAACGCGCGCGCCACGGCCTCGAACGCGGCCAGTCCCAGCTTGGCGCCCTCGCGGATCTGGCCGGCGATCCGGCGGGTGGCGTCGGCGTCGCCCAGCGGCCAGATCGCGGCGGCCAACGCCGGCAACCCGGCGCGGCGGTGCAGGTGCGGCGCGCCCCGCATCGACCAGACCAGCTCCAGCCGGTCGTCGTCGAAGGCCGTCACGCCCCGGGCGGCGAGCGCCAGCCGGGCGGAGCCGTGGGGCGTGTCCTGCACGCCCAGCTCCGTCACGGCCAGGTCGGCGGGCCGCCGCGCCGGACGGTCCAACTCCTGCGCGACCGCCCGGTAGGCGAGGACCCGCTCCCGGCCGACCTCCGGACCGCCGCCCGCCATACCGACCTCCGCCGCCGTCTCGACCTGCCCCGCAGGCTACTGCCGCGGTACGACCCCGCCGCCGGCGCGACTCACCCGATGCGGGCGAGGTTGACCCCGCACCGGACGGGGACCCCGGGTCGGGACATGACCGACGGGAGGAGAGGACCCGATGGTGGACGCGACGACGAGGTTCCTCGAGGACCTCGACCAGCGGGAGTACGAACCCCTGCTGGCGAAGTCCTCCGGGACCCTGCGCCTGGACCTGCACGAGGGGGCGCAGACGACGCACTGGCTGTTGCGGATCGACCGGGGCCGGGTGCAGGTGAGCCGGGAGGACCAGGAGGCCGACACGGTGGTCGGCACCAGCCCCGCGCTCTTCGAGGACCTCGCCACCGGCCGGGAGGACGGGGTGGCGGCGCTGCTGCGGGGGGACATGACGGTGACGGGGGATCTCCGGCTGGTGTTGCAGCTGGAGCGGCTCTTCCCCAGCCCGCCGGACTCCCACGGCCCCCGCCGGCGCTTCCAGGGACAGCGGGAGGTGCACTGATGGCGCAGAGCAACACGATCCGGATCCTGGACGGCAGCACCTTCGTGGTGTCGGAGGACACCGGGGACATCGAGGCGACACCGAGCGAGCCGACCGGGTTCTTCTCCCTCGACACCCGGTTCCTGTCCACCTGGGTGCTGAAGGTCAACGGGGAGCGGCTCAACCCGCTCTCGTACGACGACCTCCAGTACTACGAGGCCCGGTTCTTCCTGGTGCCGGGGATGGCGACGCACTACATCGACGCCAAGTTGTCGATCATCCGGGAGCGGGCGGTCGGAGGCAGCTTCCGGGAGCAGCTCACCATCCTCAACCACGACGAGAAGCCGGTCGACCTGGAGATCAGGATGGACGCGGCGTCCGACTTCGCCGACCTGTTCCAGGTCAAGGACGAGATCCTGAACAAGAAGGGCGAGATCTACACCGAGGTCGAGACCGACCGGCTGCGCCTGGGCTACCGACGGGGCAACTTCACCCGGGAAACGGTGATCACCGCGTCCCCGCCGGCGCGGTACGACCGCAACGGCTTCGCGTACACGATCCACCTGGAGCCCAACGAGCAGTGGGAAGCCCAGATCGACGTCAAGACCCTGGCGCTCGGCCCGGGCGGCCGGGACCTGCGGATGGGTCTGCGGGCGCACGGCACCGAGCGGCTGGCCCTCCAGCACGACCTGGAGGAGTGGATCGCCAGGGCCCCCAAGGTGAACAGCCAGCACGACCGGGTCGCCGCGACGTACCGCCGGAGCATGATCGACCTGGCCGCGTTGCGCTTCTCGCCGCTCTCGCTCGGCGGCGCGGCCCTGCCGGCCGCCGGCCTGCCGTGGTTCATGACGATGTTCGGCCGGGACAGCATCCTGACCTGCCTGCAGACCCTGCCGTTCACGCCGGACCTGTCGAAGACCACGCTGCGGATCCTGGCCTCGTTGCAGGGCACCCGGTTCGACGACTTCCGCGACGAGGACCCGGGCCGGATCCTGCACGAGATGCGGTACGGCGAGACCGCCGCCTTCGAGGAGCAGCCGCACTCGCCGTACTACGGGTCGGTGGACGCCACCCCGCTGTTCCTGGTGCTGCTCGACGAGTACGAGAAGTGGAGCGGGGACGTCGAGCTGGTGATGGAGCTGGAGCGGGAGTGTCGCGCCGCGCTGAAGTGGATCGACGACTACGCCGACCTCGTCGGCACGGGCTACATCTGGTACGAGCGGCGCAACAGCGACACCGGCCTGGAGAACCAGTGCTGGAAGGACTCCTGGGACTCCATCTCCTACCGGGACGGCAAGCTGCCGCCGTTCCCCCGGGCCACCTGCGAGGTGCAGGGGTACGCGTACGACGCGAAGCTGCGGGCCGCCCGGCTGGCCCGGGAGTTCTGGGGCGACCCCGCGTTCGCCGACCAGTTGGAGCGGGAGGCGGCGGCGCTGAAGGAACGGTTCAACCGGGACTTCTGGGTGGAGGACGGCGAGTACTACGCCCTGGCCCTCGACCCGGACGGCCGCCAGTGCGACGTGCTGAGCTCCAACATCGGCCACCTGCTCTGGAGCGGGATCGTCGACCACGAACGCGCCGAGAAGATCGCCCACCATCTGGTCGGGCCCCGGCTCTTCACCGGCTGGGGGGTGCGGACGCTGGCCGAGGGGGAGGTCCGCTACAACCCGATCGGCTACCACAACGGCACGATCTGGCCGTTCGACAACTCGTTCATCGCCTGGGGCCTGCGCCGGTACGGCTTCGCCGAGGAGGCGGCGGTGATCGCCAACGGCATCCTCGACGCGGCCACCTACTTCGAGGGCCGGTTGCCGGAGGCGTTCGGCGGCTATCCCCGCGAGCTGACCAAGTTCCCGGTGGAGTATCCGACGGCGTGCAGCCCGCAGGCGTGGTCGACCGGGACACCGCTGCTGCTGCTGCGCACGATGCTCGGCCTGGAGCCGCACGAGGGGCACCTCGCGGTGGAGCCCCGGCTGCCGATCGGGATGGGCCGCATCGAGGTGCTGGACATCCCGGGGCGGTGGGGCCGGGTGGACGCGTTCGCCCGGGGCCGCCTCGACATGCACCGGCTCACCGACTGAGCGACCCGGCGCCGGCTTCACGTCCGGGCCGGCGCCGGCGGTTCGGCGCGACGCTCCGGCGTCGGCCGCTCTGGGCCGGGGGGCGTCGGGGTGGGGCGCCGGCGGTTGGGTCGACGTTCCGGCGTCGGCCGCTTCGGGCCGGGGGCTGTCGGGGTGGGCGTCCGTCGGCGTCCCGGCACCGGCCGTCCCGTGCCGGCGCCCCCGGCTCAGTCCTCCGGCAGGATGGTGTCGAGGAAGGCCGCGGTCACGGCCGCGAGATCCGGGCGGTCCAGGTCGAGCCCGTGGCCGCCGTGGGTGATCCAGCTGTGCACCGGGTGCCCGGCGGCCAGCAGCGCGGCGGTCAGGTCGACGGTCTGGCCGACCGGCACCGACCGGTCGTCGAGACCGTGCACCAGCAGCACGGGCACCCCGTTGCCGGCGTGCGTGGTCACGGTCGCGTCGACGGTGGCGGGGTCGCCCGCGGCCGGGGGGTGCCCGAGCAGGTCCGCCCACGGGTTGCCGTCGGGCCGCAGCCGCCACTGCACGGCGAGCGGGTCGGTCGGGGCCCACCAGGCCAGCGCGGCGGCGACGTCGTCGCGGCGGTCGACGCCGCGCAGCGCCAGGTGCAGGGCCAGGGTCGCGCCGGCCGAGTCGCCGCCGACCAGCAGCGGCAGCCCCGGGGCCGCCGCGCGGGCCCGCCGCGCCGCCTCGCGTACGTCGTCGAGCTGGGCCGGCCAGTGCGCCTCGTGGGACAGCCGGTAGGCCGCCTGGACCACCCGCAGCCCGTACCGGGCCAGCCCCGCGCCGTCCTCACCCGACCGGCCGCGCCATCCGCCGCCGTGGACCCAGAGCAGCACCCCGCGTTCCGTCATCCCGTCATCGTCGTGCCGCCCGGGTCACGAGGCCAGCCCGCTCTGCCGTGGGCAGACGCCGAGCTGTACGCGGCCCGCCGGCGCGGCGTCCCGCCATGGCGTGATCCGCAGCCCGGCGGGGTAAATTCGCGCCATGCCGGAACTCGTGTACCCGCCCGTGATCGCCGCCGCCAAGACGATGTTCCGGGTCCTGGACCTCAAGATCACCGTCGAGGGCGCCCACCACGTCCCGCGTACCGGCGGGGCGGTGATGGCCAGCAACCACGTCAGCTACCTCGACTTCATCTTCTGCGGGCTGGGCGCGCACCCGGCGAAGCGGCTGGTGCGGTTCATGGCCAAGAAGTCGGTCTTCACGCACAAGGTGTCCGGCCCGCTGATGCGCGGGATGGGGCACATCCCGGTGGACCGGCGGGCGGGCGCCGGGTCGTACGCGACGGCGGTCAGCGCGCTGCGGCGCGGCGAGGTGGTCGGCGTCTTCCCGGAGGCGACGATCAGCCGCTCGTTCACGGTCAAGGAGTTGAAGAGCGGGACCACCCGGATGGCGGCCGAGGCCGGCGTGCCGGTGCTGCCGGTGGCGCTGTGGGGCACCCAGCGGCTCTGGACCAAGGGCCGCCCGCGCACCCTCACCCGCCGGCACACCCCGATCACCATCCTGGTGGGCGAGCCGATGGACCCCGCCGCCTACCCGGACGCCAACGCGATGACCGTCGACCTGAAGACGCGGCTGAGCGCCCTGGTCGACCGGGCCCAGCGGGAGTACCCGGACCAGCCCGCCGGCCCCGACGACACCTGGTGGCTCCCGGCGCACCTGGGCGGCACCGCGCCCACCCCGGAGGAGGCCGCCGCCCTCGACGCCCCCGCCCGTCGCACCC
>NZ_JBPQTP010000148.1:0-14254 GCF_051386395.1 Micromonospora sp. URMC 106 | reverse complement strand
GCCCGGCACCCGGACCCGCTGCCAGAACTGCTCACGCAGGGCGCGGATCTCGCCGATCGCCTTGCGCAGCCCGGCCGCGCTGCGCTCCATGCCGCAGTGCTCCCACATGATCTGGCCCAGCTCGCGGTGGAACGAGTCGACGGTCCGGTCGCCGTTGACCGCCAGCAGCCGCTGGATCCGGTCCTCGACGTCGGCGCGCGCCTGCACGGCCGCCGGGTGGCTGGCGTCGACCTTCTCGAACGGCCCGGCCGCCAGGTAGTTGGCGATGGTGTTCGGCAGCACGAAGTAGCCGTCGGCCAGGCCCTGCATCAGCGCCGAGGCGCCGAGGCGGTTCGCGCCGTGGTCCGAGAAGTTCGCCTCACCGATCACGAACAGGCCCGGGATGGTCGACTGGAGGTCGTAGTCGACCCAGAGGCCGCCCATCGTGTAGTGCACGGCGGGGTAGATCCGCATCGGGACCTCGTACGGGTCCTCGCCGGTGATCCGCTCGTACATCTGGAAGAGGTTGCCGTACTTGGCCTCGATGGCCTTGCGGCCGAGCCGGTTGATCGCGTCGGCGAAGTCGAGGTAGACGCCGAGCCCGCCGGGGCCGACGCCGCGTCCCTCGTCGCAGACGTTCTTCGCGGCGCGGGAGGCGATGTCCCGGGGGACCAGGTTGCCGAAGGAGGGGTAGATCCGCTCCAGGTAGTAGTCCCGCTCGTCCTCGGGGATGTCCTTCGGGCTGCGGTCGTCGCCCTTGGCCTTGGGCACCCAGACGCGGCCGTCGTTGCGCAGCGACTCGCTCATCAGGGTCAGCTTCGACTGGTGGTCGCCGGAGACCGGGATGCAGGTCGGGTGGATCTGCGTGTAGCAGGGGTTGGCGAAGTACGCGCCCTTGCGGTGGGCCCGCCAGGTGGCGGTGACGTTGCAGCCCTTGGCGTTGGTGGAGAGGTAGAAGACGTTGCCGTACCCGCCGGAGGCGAGCACGACCGCGTCCGCGAACTCCGTGGTGATCTCGCCGGTGACCAGGTCCCGCACGACGATGCCCCGGGCCTTGCCGTCGACGACGATCAGCTCCAGCATCTCGTGCCGGGCGTTCATCTCCACGTTGCCGAGGCCGATCTGCCGCTCCAGCGCCTGGTACGCGCCGAGCAGCAGCTGCTGGCCCGTCTGGCCCCGGGCGTAGAAGGTGCGCTGCACCTGCGCGCCGCCGAAGGAGCGGGTGTCCAGCAGGCCGCCGTACTCGCGGGCGAACGGCACGCCCTGGGCGACGCACTGGTCGATGATGTTGACCGAGACCTCGGCCAGCCGGTGGACGTTGGACTCCCGCGAGCGGAAGTCGCCGCCCTTGACGGTGTCGTAGAAGAGCCGGTGCACCGAGTCGCCGTCGTTGCGGTAGTTCTTGGCGGCGTTGATACCGCCCTGCGCGGCGATGGAGTGGGCCCGGCGCGGGCTGTCCTGGTAGCAGTAGGACTTGACCCGGTAGCCCTGCTCGGCGAGCGTGGCGGCGGCCGAGCCGCCGGCCAGGCCGGTGCCGACCACGATCACCGTCATCTTCCGGCGGTTGGCCGGGTTGACCAGCTTGGCCTCGAAACGGCGGCGTTCCCAGCGGGTCTCGATCGGGCCCTCGGGAGCCTTGGTGTCGGCGATCGGGTCGCCCTCGGTGTAGAGATCCATGTCAGGACACCAATCCGGTGAGTACGGCGAACGGGACCGCCAGGAAGCCGGCGCAGAGCGCGACGGCGAAGACCAGGGCGGCGGTGCGCGCCCGGCGCTCGCCCTTCGGGGTCTGCTGCCCCAGGCTGCGGAACGCGCTGAACGCCCCGTGCCGCAGGTGGAAGCCCAGCGCGACGACCGCCAGGGTGTAGAAGAGCGTGACGTACCAGCGCTCCGGCGCGAAGTCGGCGACGACGTTGGCGTACGGCTTCGTCGGGTCGCCGACCGGGTTCAGGTGGCCGGTGGTCAGGTCCAGCAGGTGGTAGATCACGAAGAGCAGGATGATCACCCCACCCCAGCGCATCGTGCGGGCCGCGTAGCTGCCCTGGACCTTCGGGCGGTGCGCGTACCGGACCGGTCGGGCGGCGCGGGAGCGCCGGGCGAGCGCGGTGGCGGCGGCGATGTGCCCCACGACGGCGACGGTCAGCACGGCGCGCAGGATCCACAGGAACCAGACGCCCGGCAGCAGCGGCTTGCCGATGTCGCGCAGCCAGTGCGCGTAGTGGTCGAACGAGGTTTCCCCCGTGAACACCTTCAGATTGCCGAGCATGTGCAGGATGAGGAACAGCACCAGGATGATGCCCGTCACCGCCATGACGGCCTTCAGGCCGACGTTGGAGCGGATGGGCGACCGCGTTCTCGTGACTACCACGCGATCGACGCTAGGAGGACTTCGATCAGTCGTCCAATGCATCGACCTCGCAGTCTTGATAGCTATAGGCTATGTGGGTGCAGCTCCATCAGCTGAAGTACTTCGTAGCGGTCGCCGAAGTCCGACATTTCACCCAAGCTGCCGATCTCGTGGGCATCACGCAGCCCTCCCTGAGTAAGCAAATTCACGCCCTTGAGGACGGCCTCGGTGCCCCGCTCTTCGAACGGGTAAGGGGCAACATCGCCCTCACCGCGGCGGGGGAGGTGCTGCTGCCGCTGGCCAAGCGGATCCTCGCCGACGTGGACACCGCGACCCGCGAGGTGCAGGAACTGGTCGGCCTGCGACGCGGCCGGGTCCGGCTCGGCGCCACCCCCAGCCTGGCCACCTCGCTCGCCCCGCCGGTGCTGCGCCGGTTCCGCGACGCCCACCCCACCATCGACCTGCGGGTGGAGGAGAGCGGCTCGCAGGACCTCGTCCGGGACCTGCTCCGCGGCGACCTCGACCTGGCGCTGATCATCATGCCGGCGCAGGGCACCGACCCCGGGCTGCGCGCGGACCCGATCCTGCGGGAGAGCCTGGTGGTCGCCTCGGTGGAGGAGCTGCCGATGGCCCCCGGCGCGGCCCAGCTGCGCGTCGACGACCTGCGCGACCAGCCGATGGTGATGTTCCGGGAGGGCTACGACCTGCGCGACGCCACCATCCAGGCCTGCCGGGAGGCCGGTTTCGAGCCCACCATCGCCGTCGACGGCGGCGAGATGGACGCCGTGCTGAGCTTCGTCGAGGCCGGGCTGGGCGTCGCGCTGGTGCCCGGCATCGTGGTGGCCCGCCGCGCCGGCGTCCGGGTCACCCGGTTGGCCCCGCCCGGCGTCCGGCGGACCATCGCGGTCGCCCGCCGCCGCGACGTGGTGCCCACCCACGCCGGCCGGGAGCTGCGCCGGATACTGCTGGAGTACGTCCGCGACGCCACCACCGACGGCGACCTGCCCCCCGGCGTCGAGCCGCTCTGACCCGCCGACCAGCGGCCCGCCGTGGACCGCTGGCCGGCGGGTCAGGTGCGCAAGGCGGAAGACGAGACCCGGCCGTTTGCGCGCCTACGCTGCCCGCATGGCAAGCGGCAGCGCCGTGGTGATCGGCGCCAGCATGGGCGGCCTGCTGGTCGCCCGCGCCCTCACCGAGGCGTACGACCGGGTCACCCTCGTCGACCGCGACGCGCTGCCCGAGCGGGCGGACAGCCGCCGGGGCGTGCCGCAGGGGCGGCAGTTGCACGTCCTGCTGGCCCGGGGCCGGCAGGCGTTCGAGGAGCTGCTGCCCGGCATCTGCGCCGAGCTGACCGCGAACGGCGTGCCCTCGGTGGACCTGCACGAGCAGGTCCACTGGTACAACGACGGCCACCGGATGCGGCGCGCGCCGTCGCCGCTGCTCGGCTTCGGGGTCAGCCGTCCGCTGCTGGAGCAGGTGGTCCGGCAGCGGGTCGCCGCCCTGCCCGGGGTGCGCATCCTGCCGGGCTGCGAGGTGGCGGGGCTCACCACCACCGCCGACCGGCGCCGGGTCACCGGGGTGCGGCTGTGCCCCCGCGCCGGGGAGCCGCGCACCCTCGACGCCGACCTGGTGGTCGACGCCGGCGGCCGGGGCACGCGCAGCCCGGTCTGGCTGGCCGAGCTGGGCTACCGGCCGGCGCCCGAGGAGCGGGTCCCGGTCGGGGTCACCTACGTCACCCGCACCTACCGGCGCGAGCCGCACCACCTGGAGGGGCTGCTCGGCGCGCTCACCAACGCCGTTCCCGGCCAGCCCAGGGGCGGCATCGTCGCCGTGCAGGAGCAGGACCGGTTCGCGGTGGCGCTCAGCGGCATGTTCGGCGAGGAGCCGCCGGCCGACGACGAGGGGATGGCCGCCTTCGCCGACCGCCTCGCCGCCCCGCAGATCGCCGACCTGCTGCGCACGGCGCAGCCGGCGGGCCCACCGGTGACGATGAGGTTCCCGGCCAGCGTGCGGCGCCGCTACGAGCGGCTGCGCCGCTTCCCGGCCGGCTACCTGGTGGTGGCCGACGCGTTGTGCAGCTTCAACCCGGTCTACGGGCAGGGCATGACGGTGGCCGCGCTGGAGGCGCTGCTGCTGCGCCGGCTGGCCCGCCGGCGGCCGGCCGCGCTGGCCCGCGGCTTCTTCCGGGGCGCGGCCCGCCTCATCGACGGGCCGTGGTCCATCGCGGTCGGCACCGACCTGCGCTTTCCCGAGGTGCCCGGCCGGCGCTCGGCGCGCGTGCGCCTCGTCAACGCGTACGTGGCGCGGCTGCACGTCGCGGCGACCCGGGACGCGGTGTTGGGCGCGGCGTTCCTGCGGGTGCTGAACCTCGTCGACCCGCCGGCGCGGCTGCTCGCCCCGCCCGTGCTGCTACGGGTGCTGCGCGGTGCGCCCCCGTCGGCACGCCGACCAGCCCGCGCGCCCGTGTCGGCGGGCTGACCAACCGGCGCGCCCGCGTTGGGGGACCGACCGGCCGGTCACCCCGCGCCCGCCGGGCTCACCTGCCCTCGGCGTCGTCCATCGCGCGGTAGATCCGCTGCTCCGACACCGGGTACGGGGTGCCCAGGGCCTGGGCGAAGACGTTCACCCGCAGCTCCTCGATCATCCAGCGGATCTGCCGGACCGCCGTCGACTGCCGCCGGCTGGGGGGCAGCGCGGCGAGCATGTCCTGGTACTCCTTCTGCACCACCGCGATCCGGTCCTGCTGCTGCTTGTCCCGCTGCGGGTTGCCGGGCAGCCGGTCCAGCCGCCGCTCGACGGCGGTGAGGTAGCGCAGCAGGTCGGGCAGGCGCGCGTACCCGGTCTCGGTGACGAAGCCGGCGTGCACCAGCCCGGTGAGCTGGGCCCGGATGTCGGCCAGCGCCGCCACCACGGCCAGGTTCTGGGTCTTGCCGAGCCGCTGCTCCACCGCGTACGCGGCGGCGAGCACCCTGCGCACCCGGTCCATCACCTCGACCACGGTGTCCACCAGCTCGGCGCGGACCTTCTCGCGCAACGCGGCGAAGCCCTCGGCGTCCCAGGCCGGCCCGCCGGCGTCGCCGATCAGTTTGTCGATCGCCGCCCCGGCGGCGTCCTCGATGAGCTGCTGCACGCCGCCGTGCGGGTTGCGGCTCAGCGCCAGCTTCGCCTCGTTGCTCAGCCGCCCCTGGAGGAACCTCGCCGGCGACGGCACGGTCAGCCGCAGCAGCCGCCGGGTGCCCGCCCAGTGCGCGGCCTCCTGCTCGGCCGGCGAGTCGAACACCTTCACGCCGACCGTGCCGCCCTCGTCGACCAGCGCCGGGTACGCGGTGACCGCGTACCCGGACCGGACCTGCTCGATGGTGCGCGGCAGCGTGCCGATGCTCCAGTCGCTCAGCCCGGTGCGCGCCACGTCCGGCGCGGCGGCGGCCACCACCTGGCGTACCTCGGCCTTGAGCTGGCGTTGCAGGGCCGGCAGGTCCTTGCCCTCGGCGACCGGCTTGTTCTCCTCGTCGAGCACCCGGAAGCTGACCCGCAGGTGCGCGGGTAGCCGGTCGAGGTCCCAGGCGTCGCGGGGCACGGTGACGCCGGTCATCCGGCGCAACTGCCGGGTCAGCGCGTCCAGCAGCGGCTCCTCGCCGGCCGGCATCGCGGCGAGCGCCGCGCGGGCGTAGTCGGGCACCGGGACGAAGTTGCGGCGCACCGCCTTGGGCAGCGAGCGGATCAGCGCGATCACCAGCTCCTCGCGCAGCCCCGGCACCTGCCAGTCGAAGCTCTCCGCCGGCACCTGGTTGAGCAGCGGCAGCGGGATGTCGACGGTCACCCCGTCGGCCGGGGTGCCCGGCTCGAACCGGTAGGTCAGCGGCAGGGTCACCCCGTCGGCGGACCACTCGTCGGGGTAGTCGGCCTCGTCCACCCCGCCCCGGCCGGCGTTGACCAGCAGCTCCCGGGTGAAGGTGAGCAGGTCCGGCTGCTCCCGGCGGGTCTTCTTCCACCAGGCGTCGAAGTGCCGCCCGGAGACCACGTCGGCCGGGATGCGGGCGTCGTAGAAGTCGAAGACGGTCTGGTCGTCGACGAGGATGTCGCGGCGGCGGGCCCGGTTCTCCAGCTCCTCGATCTCGGCCAGCAGCCGCTGGTTGTCGCGCCAGAAGTGGTGGTGGGTCTGCCAGTCGCCCTCCACCAGGGCGTGCCGGATGAACAGCTCCCGGGACAGCGCCGGGTCGATCCGGCCGAAGTTGACCTTGCGCGAGGTGACCAGCGGGATGCCGTAGAGCGTCACCTTCTCGTACGCCATCACGGCGGCCTGCTTCTTCTCCCAGTGCGGCTCGCTGTAGCTGCGCTTGACCAGGTGCTGGGCGAGCGGCTCGACCCACTCCGGCTCGACCCGGCCGTTCACCCGGCCCCAGAGTCGGGAGGTCTCCACCAGTTCGGCGGCCATCACCCAGCGCGGCGGCTTCTTGAACAGCGCCGAGCCGGGGAAGAGCGCGAACCTCGCGCCCCGGGCGCCCAGGTACTCGTGCTTCTGGGCGTCCTTCAGCCCGACGTGGGAGAGCAGGCCGGCCAGCAGCGACTGGTGCACCTTCGGGGTGTCGATCTCCTCCGGCAGGTCGGCGCCGCCCCGGCGTCGACCACCGTCGGCGCCGGCCTCCCGCCCCGGTCGCCCGCCGCCCTGTTCGGGGGTGCGCAGCACCTGGCGTAGCTGGCTGACGATGTCCTGCCACTCGCGTACCCGCAGGTAGTTGAGGTACTCGGCCTTGCACATCCGGCGGAACGCGCTGGAGGAGAGCTCGCGCTGCTGCTCGCGCAGGTGCCGCCACAGGTTGAGCAGCGTCACGAAGTCCGACTCGCGGTCGGTGAACCGGGCGTGCGCCTGGTCGGCCTGGGCCTGCTTGTCGGCGGGCCGCTCGCGCGGGTCCTGGATCGACAGCGCGGCGGCGATCACCATCACCTCGGTGGCGCAGCCGTTGCGCTCGCCCTCGACGACCATCCGGGCCAGCCGGGGGTCGACGGGTAGTTGGGCGAGCCGTCGGCCCAGCGGGGTGAGCCGTTTCGCCGGGTCCGCCTCGGTCGGGTCCAGTGCGCCCAGCTCGTGCAGCAGGTTGACGCCGTCGGTGATGTTGCGCCGGTCCGGCGGGTCGATGAACGGGAACGCGGCGATGTCGCCGAGGCCGATCGCAGTCATCTGGAGGATGACCGAGGCGAGGTTGGTGCGCAGGATCTCCGGGTCGGTGAACTCCGGGCGGGACAGGAAGTCCTGTTCGTCGTAGAGGCGGATGCAGATGCCGTCCGAGGTGCGCCCGCAGCGCCCCTTGCGCTGGTTGGCCGACGCCTGGGAGACCGGCTCGATCGGCAGCCGCTGCACCTTGAGCCGGCTGCTGTAGCGGGAGATGCGGGCGGTGCCCGGGTCCACCACGTACTTGATGCCGGGCACGGTGAGCGAGGTCTCCGCGACGTTGGTCGCGAGCACCACCCGGCGCCCGGCGTGCGGGGCGAAGACCCGGTGCTGCTCGGCGGTGGAGAGACGGGCGTAGAGCGGCAGGATCTCGGTGCCGCGCAGCGCCGGCTTCTTCTCCACCAGCTTGCCCAGCGCGTCGGCGGTGTCCCGGATCTCCCGCTCGCCGCTGAGGAAGACCAGGACGTCGCCGGGCCCCTCGGCGGCCAGCTCCTCGACGGCGTCGCCGATGGCCTGGATCTGGTCGCGGACGTTCTCCTCGTCGTCCCCGTCGTCCTCGCCCTCGGCCACCTCGACCAGCGGCCGGTAGCGCACCTCGACCGGGTACGTCCGCCCGGAGACCTCGACCACCGTGGCCGGTACGCCCTCCGGCGCGTCGGCGGTGGGCGGTCCGGCGAAGTGCCGGGCGAACCGCTCGGTCTCGATGGTCGCCGAGGTGATGATCACCTTCAGGTCGGGCCGGCGGGGGAGGAGCTGCTTGAGGTAGCCGAGGATGAAGTCGATGTTGAGGCTGCGCTCGTGCGCCTCGTCGATGATCAGCGTGTCGTACTGGCGCAGCATCCGGTCGGTCTGCAGCTCCGCGAGCAGGATGCCGTCGGTCATCAGCTTCACCAGGCTGCGGTCGCTCACCTGGTCGGTGAAGCGCACCTTGTAGCCGACCACGTCGCCCAGCTCGGTGCCGAGCTCCTCGGCGATCCGGTCCGCCACCGTACGCGCGGCCAGCCGGCGCGGCTGGGTGTGCCCGATCAGGCCGTTGATCCCGCGTCCCAGCTCCAGGCAGATCTTGGGCAGCTGCGTGGTCTTGCCGGAGCCGGTCTCGCCGGCCACGATCACCACCTGGTGGTCGCGGATCGCCGCGGCGATGTCGTCCTTGCGCTCGCTCACCGGCAGCTGGGCCGGGTAGCTGACCACCGGCACGGCGGCCCGCCGGGTCTCCAGCCGCGCCTCGGCACGCGCCACGTCGGCGGCGATCTCGGCGAGCGCCGACTCCCGGCGCTCCGGATCGCGCAGCCGGCGTACCCCGTCCAGGCGCCGCTGCAGACGGCGCTGGTCGCGGAACATCAGGGGGCGGAGGCGGCGGTGCAGCTCGCGGACGGGATCGGTCGCGGCGGGTGCGGCTGGATTCTGCATGTCGTCGCCAAGGATAGGCAGCCGGCGGCCGGACCGCCCCCGGGTTACCGGCCCGCCCGCCGCGCGCGCCCGCGGGTGCGCGCCGACGGGTCTAGAGTTGACCGCCGACCGACGTCGAACCACGGGGATGCGCGATGACCATGCGGGACACCGACCGGGCCCTGGTGCAGGCCGCCACGGCGGTCGCCAAGCTGCGCTGCCGCAGCGAGAACCACACGGTCGCCGCCGCCGCGCGCACCACCGACGGCCGGGTCTTCACCGGGGTGAACGTCTACCACTTCACCGGCGGCCCCTGCGCCGAGGTGGTCGCGGTCGGCGCCGCCGCCACCCAGGGCGTCACCGAGCTGGAGACGATCGTCGCGGTGGGCGACCGGGGGCGCGGGGTGATCCCGCCCTGCGGGCGCTGCCGGCAGGTGCTGCGCGACTACTTCCCCACCATCCGGGTCATCGTCGGGCCGATGGACGCGCTGCGCGTGGTGCCGGTCGCCGAGCTGCTGCCGGAGACGTACGTCTGGGCCGACCACCAGCTCGACGAGGGCCCGTCACTGCCCGGGGCCCGCGCGGGCGCGGACGGCTGACGGGCGGCTGGCGGCGGCGCGGACGGTCGGCGGGTCAGTCGCCGGCGGCGGCCTCCAGCATCGACCGGGGGACCGGCACGCTCTCGAACCGCACGTTGCCCTCCGGCACCATCCAGCTCAGCACCTGCACGGCCAGCCGCCCGGCCCGCACCGCCGGGTCGTTGTGGTACAGCTCGCGAGCCTCCTGCGGGGAGACGGAGAGCACCACGAACCCGCGCAGCCGGTCGTCGTCGGCGTCGACGAACGGCCCCGCGGCCAGGACGAGCCCCTGCTCCACCAGCCCCGCCTGGTGGGCGAGGTGCGCGTCCTGCAACCGGTCCGCCGCGTCCAGCGGCAGCTCGGGGGCGTCCGGCGGCCGCACCAGGAGCACGACGGTGTGCTGGTCGAATCGCATGCCCACACCCTAGGGCGGCGCGGGCCGCCGTCGCCCGGAACCGGCGCTGTCGGCCCTGGTCAGGTCGCGCGGGATAGACGACCGCGAGTTAGGTCCGGTCCGGCGGGTCAGCTAAGGTAAGGCGAACCTAAGCGCGAACGTGCAGGAGCCTCGTGACCACCCTCGCCACCCGACCGGCCCCGGCCGGCGCCCAACCCCGCGCGCGTGGTGGCCGCCGGGTGGCCGTCACCGTCGCGGCCGCGCTGGCGCTGCTCCTCGCGGTGCTGGCGAGCTTCGCGCTCGGCAGCCGGTCGCTCGCCGTCGACGAGGTGTGGGGCGCGCTGGTCAGCCCGGACGGCGGCGAGGCCACCACCATCGTCCGGGAACTGCGGATGCCGCGTACCGCCCTCGGTCTCGCCGTCGGGCTGGCGCTCGCCGTCGCCGGGCTGCTCTTCCAGGCGCTCACCCGGAACCCGCTGGCCGAGCCGCGGATCCTCGGGATCAGCGCCGGCGCCTCGTTCGGCGTCGTGCTGGCCATCTCCGTCTTCGGGGTGGGCACCCTCGCCGGGTACGTCTGGTTCGGCATCGGCGGAGCGCTCCTCGCCGGCCTGCTGGTCTTCGCCGTCGCCACCAGCGCCCGCGAGGGCGCCAGCCCGGTCACCCTCGCGCTGGTCGGCGCGGCCCTCGACGCCAGCCTCGCCTCCGTGGTGTACGCGCTGCTCAGCATCGACGCCCGCACCTTCGAGGACTACCGGTTCTGGGTGGTCGGCGGGCTCACCGGCCGGGATCTCTCGGTGGCCGTCCAGGTGCTGCCGTTCGTGCTCGCCGGGCTGGCGCTGGCCGCCCTGGTCGCCCGCGGCCTGGACGCGCTCGCCCTCGGCGACGACGTGGCCCGGGGTCTCGGACACCGGATCGGGCTGGTCCGCCTCGGCGGCGGCGCGGCCGCCGTGCTGCTCACCGGGGCGGCCGTCGCCGCCCCCGGGCCGATCGCCTTCGTCGGGCTCGCCGTGCCGCACCTGGCCCGCGCCCTGGTCGGCGCCGACCACCGCTGGACCCTGGCGGTCTCCGCGCTGCTCGGGCCCGCCCTGCTGCTCGGAGCCGACGTCGTCGGCCGGCTCGTCGCCCCGCCCGGGGAGGTGCCGGCGGGCATCGTCACCGCCCTCATCGGCGCTCCGCTGCTGGCCTACCTGGTCCGCCGCGCGAAGGTGGTGACCGCGTGACCGCCCCCGCCCCGATCGGCGCTCCGCCGCTGGCCCACCTGGTCCGCCGCGCGAAGGTGGTGACCGCGTGACCGCCCCCGCCCGCCCCGCCGCCCCGCGAGCCGCCGAGCGGCCGGCGCGACGTCCCGCCGTCGCCGGACTGCCGGGGCGCTCGCTGGTGCGGGTCGGCCCGGTCAGCGTGCAGGTCCGCCGCCGCTCGGTGCTGGTCGCCGCCACGCTGGTCGTGCTGCTGCTGGGCGCCGGGGTGCTCAGCCTCTCCCTCGGCACCCCGTACGTCGCTCCGGCCGACGTGCTGCGCGCCATCTCCGGCGCCGGCACCCCGTACGACCTGGTGGTCTTCGAGCTGCGGCTGCCCCGGCTGGTGCTGGCCGCGGTGGCCGGCGCGGCCTTCGGGTTGGCCGGCACGCTGATCCAGAGCGTGGCCCGCAACCCGCTCGCCAGCCCGGACGTCGTGGGCATCACCCAGGGCGCCGGCCTCGCCGCCACGGTGGCCCTGACCGGCGGGGCGGCGGCCGTGCTCGTCGCGCCGGCGGCGCTGGTCGGCGGCCTGGTCGCCGCCGCGCTGCTGTTCGTCCTCGGCGCCCGGCACGGGCTGGCCGCCCAGCGGTTCGTGCTCGCCGGGGTGGCCGTCGCCTTCGCGCTGCGGGCCCTGACCGAGGTGGTCATGCTCACCGCCGACCCGATCGACGGGCTCCGCGCGCAGATCTGGCTGATCGGCACGCTCGCCGGCAAGGGTTGGACCGAGGCACTCTGGATCGCCGGCACCCTGGTCGCGCTCCTGCCCGTGCTCGCCTGGGCCGGCTGGGCGCTGAACAGCACCGCCCTGGACGACGACACCGCCCGGGGGATCGGCCTGCGCCCGGTGGCCCGCCGGGTCGGCCTCGCCGGCACGGGGGTGCTGGCCGCCGCGATGGTCACCGCCCAGGTGGGCGCGGTCGACTTCGTCGCCCTGGTCGCCCCGCAGCTGGCCCGGCGGCTGGTCCGCGCGGAGCGCCCGCCGCTCGTCTGCGCCGCGCTGCTCGGGGCGCTGCTGCTGGTGCTGGCCGACCTGGCCGGGCGGCGGCTCTTCGCGCCCACCCAACTGCCCGCCGGCGTGCTGACCGCCGCCATCGGCGGCCCGTACCTGATCTTCCTGCTGGTCCGTGGCCGCCGGCGGTCCTCGTGATGTCCCACCCTGGCAAGGAGGCGTGATGCTCTCCACCCGCGACCTGGTCGCCGGCTACGACGAGCGGACGGTGCTGGACGGGCTCGACCTCGACCTGCCCGCCGACGCGTTCACGGTGATCGTCGGGCCCAACGCCTGCGGCAAGTCCACCCTGCTGCGCACCATGGCCCGCCTGCTCACCCCCCGCCGGGGCGCGGTGCTGCTCGACGGCGCCGCCATCCGGGACCTGCCGACCCGCGAGGTCGCCCGCCGCCTCGGGGTGCTCCCGCAGAGCCCGCTGGTGCCGGAGGGGGTGACCGTCGCCGACCTGGTCGGCCGGGGCCGGCAGCCGTACCAGCGGTGGTGGCGGCAGTGGTCCGAGGAGGACAGCGTCGCGGTGGACCGGGCCATGGCGCTCGCCGACGTGGCCGGGCTGGCCGGCCGGGCCGTGGACACCCTCTCCGGCGGTCAGCGGCAGCGCGTCTGGATCGCCATGACCCTCGCCCAGGACACCGAGGCGCTGCTGCTCGACGAGCCGACCACCTTCCTCGACCTCGCCCACCAGGTGGAGGTGCTGGACCTGCTGCACCGGCTGCGCGTCGAGCGGGGCCGCACCGTGGTCGCCGTGCTGCACGACCTCAACCAGGCCGCCCGGTACGCCGACCATCTGGTCGCGATGCGGGCCGGCGCCGTGGTGGCCGCCGGACCACCCCGGGAGATCCTCACCGCCGACCTCGTCCGGGACGTCTTCGGGCTCGACTGCGTGGTCGTGCCCTGCCCGGTGACCGGGGCGCCCCTCGTGGTGCCCGCGCTCACCAGCCCCTCGCTGGCCCGGCCGTCCGACACGGCCGACCTCGTCAGCTCAGCTCCGGCGGGGCTGCCGGCCCCGGCAGCCCGCCCCTCGGCCGAGGACGCGGTCACCCCGCGCACCGGCTCGTACCCCTCGAAAGGAATCTGATGCGTCGTCTCGCCGCCGCCCTCACCGCGGCGCTGGCCCTCGGCGTCGGCCTCACCGCCTGCGGTGAGAGCGACCCGGTCGCCGGCACCACCACCGGGGAGACCCGGGAGATCGTCCACGCGATGGGCACCACCAAGGTGCCGGCCGACCCGAAGCGGGTCGTGGTGCTCGACACCGACAAGATCGACACCGCGCTGTCGCTCGGCGTCACGCCGGTCGGCGCCGCCGTCGCCAGCCAGGCGAAGAGCTGGCCGACCTACTTCGGCGAGGAGAAGCTCGCCGGCATCAAGGAGGTCGGGGTGCTCACCGAGCCCGACCTGGAGGCCATCAACGCCCTCAAGCCGGACCTGATCCTGGGCAGCAAGTTCCGCCAGGAGAAGTTCTACAACGAACTGGCCGCCATCGCGCCGACCGTGTTCACCGAGAAGGTCGGCGTCACCTGGAAGGAGAACTTCCTCCTCGACGGCAAGGCGCTGGGCAAGGAGCAGCAGGCCAAGGACCTGCTCACCGCGTACGAGACCCGGGCCAAGGAGTTCGGCGCCAAGCTGGGCGACGCCGCCAACCGCAAGGTGTCCATCGTCCGCTTCATGCCGACCGAGATCCGGGTGTACGGTCCGGACTCGTTCTCCGGCATCGTCATCGGCGACACCGGTCTGGGGCGCCCCGAGCGGCAGCTGCTGACCGGCAAGGAGGACCGGCGGATGGACCGGGTCAGCCCGGAGCGCATCGGCGAGGTCGACGGTGACGTCATCTTCGTGACCGCGTACGGCGAGCAGGCCGCCGCCGAGCAGGCCAAGGTCACCGGCGGGACGCTGTGGAAGGCCCTGCCGGCGGTCAAGGCGGGCAAGGCGCACGTCGTCTCCGACGAGATCTGGATGACCGGCATCGGCGTCGGCGCCGCCAACAAGATCCTCGACGACCTGGAGAAGTACCTCACCGCCTGACCGGCAGCGACCCCCGGCGCTCGCTTGATCGCGCACATTCCCTGAAGTAGTGGCCTCCCGCCCGGCGGGAGGCCACTACTTCCATGTTCGGGCGTGATCATGGCCCGGGGGACGCCGTCCGGTGGGGCGGG
>NZ_JBPQTP010000147.1:0-14330 GCF_051386395.1 Micromonospora sp. URMC 106 | reverse complement strand
TGCGGATGGTCTCCTCGCTCCCGCCGACGCCGTTGAGCACGCGGGAGGCGGAGGCGATGGAGGCGCCGACGCCGGCGCGGGGGCGGGCCGGCGTCGGCGCAGGACGAGCAGCACCGGCACCACCACGGCCGCCCCCGCCAGGCCGTAGACCAGCCACCGCTGCGCTCCCCCGTCGCCGTCCAGCGGCGGCGCCCCGACCGCCGACGGGGTGTCCGAGGTCGCGGTCCGCCCGTTCGGGGCGGGCACCGCCGCCTTCCGCTCGCCCGGCCCCTCGGCGGTCCGACCCGGATCGGCGACGGGGGCGGAGGCGGACGTCGAGGCGGACGGACCGGGCGCGACCGGCGCCGCCGACGGGCCGGCCGGAGCCGACGGGCCCAGCGCCGGCGTCGAGCCGGACGGCGCCGGCGTCGGAGAGGCGCTCGGCGTCCCCCGGCCCCCGCCGGTGAGCAGGTCGTCGACGATCTGCCCGACGCCGCCGAGGAGGTCGCCGACCGGCCCGCCCGAGGCCGACGGCGTGGGTGCGGGAGCGAGCGCCAGGGTCAGGGCGAGTGCGGCCACGACAGGCATGGTTCACCTCGGAAGGGGTCGATGTGCCACGCACCGTACCGCACTCCGGGTGGTCGCCGCGTGACGCCCCGGACGCCGACGGACGGGGGGACGCCGCGCGCGGCGTCCCCCCGGGGTGGCGACGGGTCGTCAGACCGGCAGACCGCCGACCTGGGTGTTGATCCAGGACCGGATGGCCGGCAGGTCCACGTAGATGGACGGGCCGGTGGCGCAGGTGGAGTTGTTGTTGCCGGAGCGGCTGGTGGCGCCGATCAGGTACCACGCCCCGTTGATCCGGCGCACCTGCGGGCCGCCCGAGTCGCCGTAGCAGGCACCCGAGTTGCCGTTGGTGTTGTTCGTGCAGATCTCGTACGGGCCGTTGATGCCGATGCAGCGGCTGTCCGACACGATCGAGGTGTCCAACTCGTACGCGACGGTCGGAGCGCTGCCGCAGCCCCGGGTCGGGCAGGTCTGGCCCCAGCCGATGATCCGGGTGGCGGTGCCGACCGCACCGGAGGTGCTGGGGATCGGCGCCGGGGCGTACCCGACCGAGCTGGACAGTTGCAGCAGCTTGACGTCCACGCTCGGGTGGTTGACGGCCCGGACCACGCTGACCACGGTGCCGCCGCTGTTGCGGTAGATGCTGCCCACCCGCACCGAGGAGGGCGTCGAGCAGTGCTTCGCGGTGACCGCCCAGTTGGCCTTGATCAGGGTGCCGGTGCAGCCGGAGACGTACACCATCCACGGGTAGTTCTCGGTGGCCGGCCGGCCACCCACCACGTACGGCGAGACGTCGTCGCCGTCGTTCCAGGAGAAGGTGCCGGTGGGCACCTCGGCGGCGGCCAGGCCGCCGGCGAACAGCGAGTTCACCCGCGACGCCTCGGTGGAACTCGGGTACGCGTTGCGGCAGGAGACCGGCGCGCTGCTGCCGGACATCAGGTCGGAGCACAGCCCGGTGCGCCGGTCCGGCAGGCCGAGGATGTGGCCCAGTTCGTGGCTGGCGATGCGGGTGCGGTCGTACCCCTGGTTCACGGCGGTCCAGCCCATCCAGATCCGGCCGGAGCCGAGCCCGCTGACCTGCGCCCGCGGCCAGCCGCTGTCGACGTAGATGGTGACGTTGCCCGGCGTGCGGGCCACCAGTTGGACGTTGCTGACCCGGCTGTTCCAGATGGCCGCGGCCTGGTCGAAGTTGGTGCGGAACTCGCCGGCCCGGCTCGCGTCGTAGTAGACGGTACGGGCGGCGGCGGACGCGCTGGCGTCCGTGGCCACCTGCATTCCGGTTGCGGCCAGGACCGCCGCCAGCACGGCTCCCGCCGTGCGCAGCAGTTGTCGTCGGAACATACACGCACTCCCTGCGGTTGTCCGGCGGCGTGCCACCGCCGGTCATTGATATACGTGAATGCTAGAGCGACTGCCGCCGATATACGGCATAACGGAATCGTCATACCATCGCCCCCACCCGTTCACCACCGGCGCGTCGTGTTCGGCCGCGAGGGCCCGCAGCAGGGTGGTCTTGACCGGGCACCCCGGCGACGACGGTGTCGCCCGGCGACGTCAGACGGCCGGCCGCACCGGCCGCCGGGGGTCAGGGCAGCGCGTCGGGAAGCATCGCCAGGGTGGCCGGCAGCTGCGAGTGCAGCGGCGCGGGCAGGGTGTCGCGGGCGAACCAGCCGATCCGATCGAACTTGTGCGGCTCGCCGATGGCCACCTCCGCCGGGTCCACCCGGACCGCGAAGAGCACCGCGACCCAGTGCGAGGGCGGGTCGTCGCGCAGCACGTTGCGCACCCCGAGCAGGGTGACCGACCGCGGCGTGGCAGCGTACTCCTCGGTGACCTCGCGGGCGACCGCCGCC
Source organism: Micromonospora sp. URMC 106 (assembly GCF_051386395.1). Lineage (NCBI taxonomy): Bacteria > Bacillati > Actinomycetota > Actinomycetes > Micromonosporales > Micromonosporaceae > Micromonospora > Micromonospora sp. URMC 106. The sequence goes on along the minus strand of NZ_JBPQTP010000147.1, from coordinate 11,931 downwards.
TCGAAGCTCTCCCCGAACTCCAGCGCCCCGGCGCCGGTGTCCCAGGTCCCCGGCTCGTCCCGGGCGCCGGCCGCGCGCCGGGCCAGCAGCAGCCGGCCCGCGCCGTCGTGGCAGACGAAGACGCAGGAGACCTTGGGCCCGCGTGCGGTCACGCCCGGTCCCTTCCGGGCCGGGGCGCGGCGGCAACCAGCGCCTCGCCCGCGGTCGTCCGCGCGTACAGCACGAAGCGGCCGGCGCGGTGGGCGCCCGCCAGCCCCGCGTCGCGCAGCGCTCCGAGGTGCGCCGACACCGTACCGAGGCTCAGCCCGCACCGGTCGGCGAGTTCCGTGGTCGAGGTGGGCACCGCCAGCTCGTGCAGCAGCGCCGCGCGGGTGCGCCCCAGCACCCGCGCCAGACCCCGGCCGCGCGGGACCGGGTCCCGCTCCCACAGCGTCGCCACGGCGCGGGCCGGGTAGCGCAGCACGGGCTGCCCCGGCGAGCCGAAGTTCGACCAGACCCGGGGCCCGGCGAAGACCGACGGGACCAGCAGCAGGCCGCGCCCGTCGAGACGCACCGCGCCGGACACGACGATGTGGTCCACGTGCAGGGTGTCGCCCTCCAGCCGGACGTACGGGTCGAGATGGTTGAGCAGACCCTGCACGCCGTCGGTGGCCATCCGCGCCGCGCCGAGCAGCACCTCCCGCTCCAGCAGGGTGCGCATCCGCGGCCAGTACGGCCCGATCGCCGCGTCCGCGTACGCCCGGACGACCCCGACCAGCCGCGCCAGGCCGGCGGGCGGGTCGTCGTACAGCTCGGCCAGCCCTCGCGGACGCGGGCCGGGCTGGCCGTCGAGGCTGGCCCGCACGGCCTCGGGCGGGGTGGCCGCCAGGGTGGCCAGCTCCACGTCGAGGGTGGGCTGCGAGGTGGCCGGGGGCGGGCAGACGAAGGTCGGGATGACCGCCGCCGGCTCCGGGACCAGGTCGGCGAGGAGCCGCCAGTCCAGGCCGGCCAGACGCTGCCGGGCCCGCTCGATCCAGGGCAGGTGCTCGGGGAACCGGCGCTCTCCCCGGAGGATGCGCACGCTGGCGACCACTTCCCACAGCGGCGAGACCGCGAACCGGGTCGTCGCCAGGTCCCGCGCGTCCAACCCGACCAGCATCATCGTTTGTCCCCATGGATTCGGCGAGGATCAAATATATCGCCTCGGTAGCGGCGCGGCCGGCACCGTGGGCGCATGACCACCGCCCTGACGGCGACGGCCCCCAGCCGGCGTCGCGATCCCCGCTGGCCCCGCTCGTTCCGCCTGCTCTACGCCGCCGCGCTCATCGACGGCATCGGGTTCCACATCGGCCACCTCGCGGTGCCGGTGCTCGCCGTCTCCCTGCTGGCCGCCAGCCCCGGCCAGGTGGGACTGCTCGGCGCGCTCAGCACCGCCGCGTTCCTGGTGATCGGCCTCCCGGCCGGGGTCTGGATCGACCGGTGGCCCCGCCGGGCGGTGCTGGTCACGGCCGACCTGCTCCGGGCGGCCCTCGTCGCCTCCGTGCCGGTGGCCTGGTGGGCCGGCGGGCTCACCATGGGACAGCTCTACGTCGTGGCGCTGCTGACCGGCGTCGGCACCGTCTTCGCCGACGTGGCGGCGCAGAGCTACCTGCCGGAACTGGTCGGCCGCAACCGGCTGGTGGCGGCGAACTCGCTGATGATGAGCACGAGCGCCACCCTCCAGATCGCCGGGCGAGGGCTCGGCGGACTGGTGGTGCAGGCGCTCACCGCGCCGGTCGCGATCGTTGCGGACGCGGTGAGCTTCGCCCTCTCCGCGGTCATCCTCGGGCGGATCCCCGCCGGTGCCCCGCGCCGCCCCACGCGCCCGGAGACGGACGGCTTCGGGCGGCGGCTGGGCGCCGGCGTCCGGCACGTCTTCGGCAACCCGCTGCTGCGCCCGCTCGCCGTGTCGACCGCGGGAATCAACCTCACCATGCAGCTGACCACCACGATGCTCCCGGTGGTGTTCCTGCGCGAGCTGGACCTGGGCGCGGCCGTCCTCGGCCTGTTCCTCGGCGCGGGCGGAATCGGCGCGCTGCTCGGCGCGGTGACCGCCCGACCGCTGGCCGACCGCATCGGGCACGGGCGGGCGCTCTGGCTGCCCGGCCTGCTCGTCGCGCCGCTGGGCGGGCTCGTCCCACTGATCGACGGCGGGGCGATGCTGTGGGCGGCGGGGCTGGGCTGGCTGGCGCTGGCGTGGCGCACCGGCGTCGGCAACGTCATCGGGGTCAGCCTGCGCCAGGGCGCCACCCCGGACGCGCTGCTCGGCCGGATGAACGCCACCTTCCGCTTCCTGCTCACCGGGGCGCTCACCGTCGGCGCGGTGGCCGCCGGCCTGCTCGGCCAGTACGCCGACGTCCGGACCTGCCTCGTGGCCGGCGCGCTCGCCAACGCCCTGACCTGGCTGCCGGTGTTCTGTTCGCCGCTACGGACGCTGCGCCGACCGCCCGCGCCGACCGACGCCTGACGGTCGCCCCTCTCCGGGGGACGTCACGGCTCGTGCCGTCGCCAGCGCCGACCGGGTCGCCGAGCGGCGCCGACGCTGCGGGGGGCGACGCGTCGCACGTCGCCGGCGGCCAGGGCGAACAGCGCCAGCGCGCCGGCGAGGGTCGCGTTCACGCCGAGCACGAAGCCCCGCTCCGGCCCCGTCGGCGCCACCACGTATCCGACGGTCGCCGCCGCCAGCGCCGCCAGCGCCATGCCCAGGCGCGCCGACGTCTCCCAGCGCGCGGGCCAGCGGCGCGGTGCCGCCGGCGCCGGGCCGTCGCGCAGGCGCCAGGCGACCACGACGACGAGCAGCGCACCGAGCGCACCGGCTCCCCCGACGATCAGCCACGGCAGGGCGAACGCCACCGCGCCCCGGGCCGTCGACGCCGCACCCACGGCGGCGAGCAGGGCGAACGCCGCCGCCAGCAGCCCGTGCACGAGGATCACCCGCGTCAGGCGACCGCGTAGCCGGCTCGGCTCGGTGGTGGGTGTCGACACGCTGGCCTCCCCTGCTCGGGTCCACCGGCATCGTGTCACGCGGCGACCCGGCGCGTCTCCTCTCATCGGCCAGCGATCGCGGCGCAGGTGGAAACCCCGAGGGGTCGGGCATCGCCCGTCATCCAGCCAGATGCCGCAGCCGTCGGCCCGCAGGTCGCGCCGAGTCGTGCTGGCGCAGCAGCCATGCCGAGGTCTCATGGTCGCCAGCCACTGGAACAGCTCGCACCGCCCCGGGTTGCGGCGGGCGCGCGGGTTGGCCCAGTCGCGGCCGGCTGCCTCTTCTGTGAGGAGCACTCGCACAACCTCGGCCGGGTCCCGGCGTTGCGCTTTGCAGAGCCGCGTACGCCACCGAGCACCTGACCGCCCACCGACATCCGCGCGCTCACCGGCGAGCCGACAATCCGGCCGCCGCCAGCGTACGGAGTTCATCGAACACGCGTGGTGGCGTTGCCGAGCCCTAACCGCTTCCGCTCATGCCGATGTGCGCGCACCTGATCACGACGGCAGCGATGCCGACGACAGCGCGTGCGGGCCGTGGGGTACCGGTCGCCGGGCTCGCCCTCGTGGCACCATGTTGCGCTATGGATCATCAGGGGCAGTTTCGTCGTGCAGCGCTCGCGTTGGGCATCCCGGACGACGAGGTCAGCCGGTTCATCCAGCACCTCCGTTTGTCGATCCGGTTGAGCGGGGGATCCGGCGGTGATCCGGTCGGGCAATTCGGTGGGTTGCCCCGGCTGCCGGTGGGCATGGACTGGCCGTCCGCTGGGGTCAGTCCGTTGCCGTTCATCTTCTCGGTTGACTGTGCGGCGCTGCCAAGAGTCGACGGCTTCGGCCTGCCGGCAGACGGCTCGCTGCTGTTCTTCCTGGACCACGAGCAGGCCGCTGCCACCGGGGAGCGGAGGTACGGGCGAGTCGTGTATGTGCCGGCCGGCAGCGATACCGAGGTGGCGGCAGGATCCACCGACCACGCGTTCGTCGAGAAGCAGTACGACGTCGGCGCCACGCTGCGCGCGGAGTTCCCCGATTGGTTCGGGGCGGACAAGGACGACGAGGACGACGAGGACGAGGACGACCTGTCGCCCTTCCAGCAGCAGTTGGCCCGTGACCTCGAGCGTGACCTGCCGCACCTTGACGAACTCTGTGCTCTGGCCAACGATCTCTGGCCGCCTGACAACGGGTACGCCAGCGCCTATATCGGCGGGTATGCCGACGAGGAGGTAATCAAGAGTATTGCGGAACAGACCCTCGCGTGGCGCGAGAAGACCGGCGAGATCGTCATCCCGGTCGCGAAATGGTATTCCCATGTGGAGAAGGAGACACACCGGCTGACGAGTGAGTGGGTGTCGCTCGCCCGCTTTCCCGTAGATAACGAGTTCTATTACCGGAGCGACGGGAGTTTCGTGATCCGTCACGACGACCTGGCCGCTGGTCGGCTGGACGAGGCGCTTTCCGTGGCTGAGTTGATCCCATAGAACACCGGCGGCGCCGGATACGGCCACGATCTGCGTTGCCTGCGACGCCGACGTCAGATGCTGGCATCCGCTCACGCCGCTGATCGAGCGTCGCAGACCGTGACCGGTCCGCCCTGTGCTTCAGCTTCCGGTACGCCGGAGAGCGGATGTTCAGTTCGATTTGGCGGGGCACCTTGCCGGTCGGTTCGTGCCGTGCGGGGGGAGTGTGGAGCAGATACTCTGCGTTCGTGCTGGGGTACCTCGTGGGAGGGCTCACGGTGGCGAGTATCGCCATCGCGGTTTTGTTCGATTATGTGAGACTGGCGGGAAGGATTTGGCGGGGAGATACCTCCCGGATGCCGCTGATCGACTTCGGGTGGGTCGTCGCCGTGACGCCACGTACGTACCCGAGCGCTTTGCTTTGCGCTGGGGCGATGACCGGGAGCTTCGCCTTGGGTGGCATCGCAGTGGCGCTTGGGGCCATCACGAGCGCGAGATGGCCAGAGCTCATTCTCTCTGCTGGTGTGGTCATGCTGCTGACCAATGTCGTGCTCGTGCCGTTGAACTGGATTGTCGAGGCCACGAATCGGCCAAAGTTCCTTGTGTCGCCGCCGTACCGGGGCCAACCAGGTAGCTTTGCGGCGGCCCGGAGGCGTCGCCAGCGTAGGCAAGCTGGGCTACCCCCGACTGATCACCTGGTCGAAATCATCCGGGTGCGACCGGAGCCCGACGACGACAGCGAGCCGTACCTCGTGGCAATCTGCGCCGACGACGAGTGCGGCTGGATGGAGTTCGCCGATGACGATGCCCTCGATCAGTCCGAAGAGGATCGGCTGCGCGCAAAGGCAGCCCGACATAGCACGAACGTTGTTCGCGAGGTGAAGCGCGGCCCGTAGCGGATGTACGGCTTTGTGGCTCGCGCCCGGGATTTCTGCCCTTCCGGACCCGACAGAGCTCATGGTTGTCAACGCGCACATCTGCCGCTCTGGGCGGACTGGCGTTCATCGCTGCTGGTGACGCACGGTGATGTATGACTACCTCTCCTGCTCCCGCTTCCAGCGTCGTACCGACCGATCAGCTCGTTCTGCGTGCCGCAGTCCGCCTTTCTGGGCCGCTACCGTGGGCAAACTCGCGTCCATACTGAGTCCGACCTGCGAGTCTTCCTCCGCTGGTGCACCGACCAGGCCCTTGATCCGCTCGCCTTGGCACGGATGGACGTCGAGCGGTACGTGCGCTGGCTGCAGGACGTACGCCGCTACCAGCCCTCGACGGTCTCGCGGCGCCTGTCGGTCGTGGTCGGGTTCTATCGGGTCTGCGTCATCGACGCCATCCTGGAGCACTCGCCGGCCGACTACGTCCGTCGGCCCACGGTGCCGTCCGAGTCGCCGACCCTTCGGCTGGGGCACCTACAGTTCGAGGCTCTGATCACTACCGCCCGGCTGTCGGCCAACCCGAACGACTTCGCCCTGGTCGCGCTCCTGGGTCTGCTCGGGCTGCGGATCTTCGAAGCCTGCGGGTCGAACATCGCCGACCTGGGTGAGGAGCACGGACACCGGGTCCTACGCGTGCGCGGCAAGGGAGGCAAGGTCGTGCTCGTCCCGCTGCCACCCGCGGTGGCCCGAGCCATCGACCGGGCCGTCGACGAGCGCACTAGCGGGCCGATCCTGCGCAATACCCTCGGTGTTCAGATGGACCGGCATGCCGCCACCCGCCGACTCAAGCACCTGGCCCACACGGCGGGGATCCGGATGCCGAGGATGCACCCCCATATGCTGCGCCACACGTTCGTGACCACCATGCTCGACGCCGGCGTCAGCCTGCGTGACGTGCAGATCGCCGCCCGCCATGCCGATCCGCGAACCACCATGCGCTACGACCGCGCCCGTAAGAACCTCGACCGGCACCCCAACTACATCCTCGCTGCCTACATGGCCTCGGGAACATGATCAGCCGCTCACGGCTCTGCCGATGTGCGGATGCTGGTGTCCAGCGAGAGCTGATCGGCAATACACCGCAGGTGTCGTATCAGCCGACGAGAGTGCGATGGTGCCGGTGGGTGTTGTTGTGGCCCTCAGCGATGAGTTGGGTGAGTTTCGCGTATCCGTCGCCGCCATGGCCTGCGGCGACGGCGCGGCCCATGATCGCCTGAAGGGCGCGCAGCGGCCCGGCGTCGATGCCATGGGCGTCCGCCGCCTCGATGATGTGCTCGGTCGTGGACGACAACGATGCGATGCTCGAGATGGTGGGGGGGAAGTGCCCTTCGCCGAGTTGGCCAGCGAACCGGTCTATCTGTTCGGTGAGCAGACTCCCGATCCCCTTGGCTAGAAGGGCGAACGCCTGGGGGTCGATGTTCTCGGCGGTGGCCATGGCGAAGGCGTGCGCCACTCCACCGACGGCCGTCGCGAAGAGGTCCAGCAGCGCCGTTTCGTACCCAGCCGCGGCGCCGTGGTCCTCGCCAACGAACATCGTGCTGTTCGCGAGCGTCTGCAGAACGGGGCGGCTGCGGTCGAAGACCGGTCGGGGTCCGCTGTAGAGGATCGACGCCGAGGATGTTCCGATGGTCGGAGCAGGTGTCAGGATCGCTCCGTCGAGGTACGGAACGGAGCGCTCGGCCGCCCATGCCCCCATGGCGCGTGCCTCACTGGAGTGACCGCTGGTCAGATTCACCAGCGTGGTCTTGGACCAGTCGTTCACGGCGTCGAGGATGGTGCCCAGCGCGCGGTAGTTCATCACGCAGCAGATCACCGTCGACGCCTGGCGCACCGCCTCCGCCGGGCTCGGTGCCAGCCAGGCACCGCGCTCCACGAGCCGGGCGGCCTTACCTGCGGTACGGTTCCAAACCACGGTAGGCCGACCGCTGCTGACGATTGCGGTGGCGAGCGCCTGGCCCATCGGGCCGAGGCCCAGGACCGCGACGGCCGTGCTGGAGCTGTTCTCAATCTCAGAGTTGGACATGCGGGAGACTGTAAACGTTCACGTTGACGTGAAGGTCAAGGCGTGATTTGCTCACGGCGTGCGGATCAGTGAACTATCCCGCCGAAGCGGAGTGACGCCGCGAGCCCTGCGGTACTACGAGGAACAGAACCTCCTGAAGCCTCGTCGTAGCGCAGGCGGCTACCGCGAATACGACGAGGCGGCGCTGCACACTGTGCGCCACATCCGTTTGCTGCTGTCTGCCGGGCTCGGAACCTCCACCATCGCCGAGATCCTGCCTTGTATTCCCGACGACGCCACCACGCTTGCTCCCACCTGTCCAGAACTGATAGAGGGACTGACCGAGGAACGCGCCCGAATCACCGGCTCGATCGAGAAGCTCACGGCCGCCCGTGCCGTCCTCGACCGTTTGATCCAATCCGGGGTACGTTCCAGGTGAATGGGGCTTCGTCCGGTTACGTCCCAAGCCACCATCCGCGTGAAGATCGGCACGCCCCCGCACCACCAAGGTCGGCTGCACGCATCTGCCGCCAAGCGCTCGTCACGCAGTTGATCGGCTCACGAGTGGCATCCGGACGTGCCGATGAGCGGGCGCCGTGGCATGCGCGTCCCGCGCGCCTCGGTCGGGTGCACGTGTTGGGCGAAGTAGGACCGGGTTCAGGGTAGTCGCCCCGCCAGCTGAGCGACCGCCGAAAGTGGACGTTCGAAACTACGATGAGTGCCGGCGCGGCCCTCGGTCATCAGGCACACTCTCCTTCGCGCGTAAATTCGGAGGCATCGTGAAGCTCTTGCTCACGTCCGGCGGCGTCACGAACCCGAGCATCCACTCGGTGCTCGTGCAGCTGCTCGGCAAGCCGATCGATGAGTGCCACGCCCTCTGCGTCCCGACAGCACAGTGGGGTCACCCGATGTGCGGTCCGACATCGGTACGGGACTTCGTCGCCGCCCAGCCCAAGCCTGACCGGCAGTGCATGTCCGGCCTGGGCTGGGCGTCGCTCGGTGTACTCGAGCTCACCGCACTGCCCACCATCGGCGCGGAGCGATGGGTTCCCTGGGTCCGGAAGGCCGACGTGCTCCTGGTCGACGGAGGCGACGCGACATACCTGTGCCACTGGATGCGCGAGTCCGGGCTGGCCGATCTGCTGCCTTCGCTGCCCGACAAGGTCTGGGTGGGAGTAAGCGCCGGAAGCATGGTGATGACGCCCCGGATCGGGGACTACTTCGTCGAGTGGCCGTCCGCACCAGACGACCGCACTCTGGGAGCCGTCGACTTCTCGATCTTCCCGCACCTGAACCTCTTCCCGACGAACACCATGGCTGACGCGGAGCGATGGGCCGCCGACATCGGCGTCCCGGCCTACGCCATCGACGAACAGACGGCCATCAAGGTCGTCGACGGCTCAGTCGACGTAATCTCCGAAGGGCAATGGACGAAGTTCGGGTAATCGTCGCCGGGCGACTATCCGGATCTGCCGCTCTCGGCGGATCGGCGTTCATCGCTGCTGGTAACGTGCGGTCCAGGTCCAGCAGGTCCAGCCGCTGCGACAGGTACGCGACCCGGCCGCCGGCCCGCCTGGCCGGCGCGGGCGCGGCGACCCGCCGGAGCGGCAGCGCGACGAGCAGGGCGACCGCGACCAGAACAACGCTGCCCCACACGGGCCGATGCCGCCGGCGTCGGCCCGCGAGGTTGCCGCCGCGACGACCGGGCCGCCGGCAGCGCCGGTGTTCAGCGCCGCGGTCGCGTACGACCCGCCCATGCGGGCCACCGGCGCGCGAGCGCCGCCACCGGCGGCGCGCCGACGATCATCCCGACCGCGAACGCCGAGGTCAGGAGCCCGGCGGCCCCGACCGACACGTCAAGGTCCGCGGCGATGTCCGGCACCAGGCCGGCGAGCATGAACTCCGAGGTGCCCAGGGCGAAGACCGCCACGGCAAGCAGGTAGAGCGGAAGAGGCATCGAGAGCCTCGAGGTGAGAGAGAACGGGGAGACGTCTCGTCACCACGGCCGGCGCCGCGAGGGTCACGCGTACCGGTCCACGCAGCCGAGCTGCGGGGACGCGAACTATGAACTCAGGGGTGCAGAGGGTGACGGCGTGACCGGAAGCCCTCACCCTGGATCCCTCAGGGCTCGACATGGCGCAGACACTGGTCGAGCTCACCGGTCGTCAGGCAACCGGTTTCCGACCGGGAGGCGGGCCGTCGGGCCTCGTGCACCGGCGCCTACGTCCCCGGGGCGCCGGTCTCCCGCAGCCGGCCGTCGGCGAGCCGCAGCCAGCGGTCCACGCCGATCTCGACGAGGAACCGCTCGTCGTGACTGATCACCACGAACGCGCCCTGGTACGCGTTGAGCGCGCTCTCCAACTGGCCGACGCTGACCAGGTCCAGGTTGTTGGTCGGCTCGTCCAGCAGCAGCAGCTGGGGCGCCGGTTCGGCATACAGCACGCAGGCCAGGGTGGCGCGCAACCGCTCGCCCCCGGACAGCGCCCCGACCGGCAGGTGGGCGCGGGAGCCCCGGAACAGGAACCGGGCGAGCAGGGTCATCCGCTGCGCCTCGGGCATGGCGGGCGCGTACGCCGCGAGGCTCTCCGCCACGGTGCGGTCGAGATCCAGCAGGTCCAGCCGCTGCGACAGGTAGGCGATCCGGCCGTCGGCGCGCCGGACCCGACCGCCCTCCGGCTCCAGGTCGCCGTTGACCACCCGCAGCAGGGTCGACTTGCCGGCGCCGTTGGGACCCGTCAGGGCGATCCGTTCGGGCCCCCGGATCGCCAGGTCGACGCCGTCGCCGGCGAAGAGCGGGCGCGCGCCGTAGCGCACCTGGATCCGCTCGCCGAGGAAGACCGTACGGCCGGCCGGCAGGTTCGTGTCGGGCAGCTCCAGCGTGATCTTCTGTTCGTCGCGCAGGGCGCGACCCGCCTCGTCGAGCCGGGCCCTGGCGTCGCTGACCCGCGCGGCGTGGGTCTCGTTCGACCTGCCCGCCGACTCCTGGGCCCCCCGCTTCATGGTGCCCGCGAAGATCTTCGGCAGGCCGGCGCTCTTGAGGTTGCGGGCGGCGTTGCCGGCGCGGCGCTCGGCCCGCTCGCGGGCCTGCTGCATCTCCCGCTTCTCCCGCTTGACCTCCTGCTCGGCATGGCGGACGTTCTTCTCGGCGACCTCCCGCTCGGCGCGCACCGCCGCCTCGTAGGCGGTGTAGTTCCCGCCGTAGGTGCGCACCTCGTCGCGGTCGAGTTCGAGGATGCGGTCCATGCGGTCGAGCAGCGCCCGGTCGTGGCTGACCAGCAGCAGGCACCCGCTGAACGCCTCCAGCACGTCGTAGAGCTTGCGGCGCGCGTCGAGGTCCAGGTTGTTGGTGGGCTCGTCCAGCAGCAGGACGTCGGGTCGCCTCAGCAGCTGCGCGGCCAGGCCGAGGGAGACGATCTGCCCGCCACTGAGGGTGTGCAGACGCCGGACGAGGGACACGTCGTCGAGGCCGAGCCGGTCCAGCTGGGCGCGGGTGCGTTCCTCGACGTCCCAGTCGTTGCCGATGGTGGCGAAGTGCCGCTCGTCCGCGTCCCCGGACTCGATGGCGTGCAGCGCGTCGAGCACCGGGGCGATCCCCATGACCTCCGCCACGGTCAGGTCACCGGCGAGCGGCAGGCTCTGCGGCAGGTATCCGAGCACCCCGTCGACGGTGACGGTCCCGCCGGTGGGCCGGTGCTCCCCGGCGATCAGCCGGAGCAGGGTGGTCTTGCCGGCCCCGTTCGGGGCGACGAGGCCGGTGCGGCCGGCGCCCACGGTGAACGACAGGCCCTCGAACACGGGGGTGTCGTCGGGCCAGGAGAAGGACAGGTTCGAGCAGATGATGAACGCATCGGACATGCGGGAGCCCTTGAGGTGACGTGGGCGCGCAGGGCGCCCGGGGAACGGGGTCTACGACGCGACGGCCCGTGGCCACGGCGGCGGCTGTCACCCGCCTGCCGACGGCCGGGCACCTCCGGTATCACCCGGAGATGTCGTCGTCACCCGCCATGTCTGGTCTCCCTGTCCCGATCAGTCCCGCCCATCCTAACAGCGCGCCTCCGCCACGAGGGCGCGCGGGACGCCGCCGGCGGCGTCCCGATTCGGGCGCGGGGCGGAGGCGTCACCGACCGCGGGGCCGCGGCGTCACAGGCCCGCGCACGGATCGTCGCCCACCGTGCAGCTCTCGGGCGCCTTGGTGCGCGGGTCGGCGTCGCGCACCTCGAACGTGAACGTGCGCGTTCCCCCGGCGGGCACGGGCGGCCCGGTGAAGGTGACCGCCTGCCCGTCCTGCCGCCAGTCTGCCCCGCTGGCGTCGTCGACCGTGCTGCCGTCGGCCAGCGTGACGACCACCGTCCAGCCCTTCGCCGCCGTGCCGCCCGAGTTGTCGACCACCACCTCGCCGGTGTAGCCGAAGAGCCGGGTGGACGCGGTCTCGTAGCGGGCGGTCACGGCAGGAGCGGACGGCGCGATCGAGGTGGCCGTGGGCGAGGGCTTCGCCGTGGGGCTGCGGCTCGCGCGGGTGGCGGTCGGGGTGGCGCTCCGGGTG